>JBBQMQ010000017.1:0-20508 GCA_038329115.1 Bacteroidales bacterium | reverse complement strand
AAAACCTTTAAATGCCAAAATAACGCCAATAATTCCACTTATTATTACACTTATAATATTTACAAGTGCCAGGGTTTTGAAATTAAGATTCTTATTCAGAACAACATACTGAATAAAATAAACGGCATAAAAAATAACGGTGAGGAATAAGACGCGCGCAATCTCAATCAATTTTGGTTGTTTGAAAAATGCGGAAATTAATGGTGCAGCAAAAAAAAGTAAAATATAAAGTGATATTGAAACAATAAGATTTAAATAGAAAATTGTACTAAAATCTGTAGCTGTTGCATTTTGTTTTCTGATTAAGGCTTGTCCGAATCCACCATCAATCAGAACGGTTGACATGGAAATAAAAATCATCAAAACACCTATTAATCCATAATCATTTGGAGTTAATAATCTCGCTAAAACAATGCCAATAAAAAGTTGAGCTATCTGTTGACCAAAACGGTCTATGGTAGTCCAGGTCAATGCCTTGAGCATTTTATTTTTCAGTTGATCGCTCACTTTTTTACTCGTTATCAGGTGAAAAATGAAGTTTTATTGCCGCCAAAAGAGTCAAAACCTGAAGTTTTTCGTTCAAATTTCCTTGAACAAAGAGGGATTCACAATCTGTTTTTAAAGCCTGGTTTCCATTCACAATACTGATATTAGTTTGGAAATAATCATTCACAAATTTACCTAAATCCGGATTTTTAGCCAACCAACTATCAAACGGATTCATTCCAGAATTCATTTTTTTGCTTAGTTTATCAAAAAACTTCAGCTTCATGCGCATGTAATAATTCCAATCGAAATATTTTTTGTAATTATTTGATTTTAAAGGAGAAACGCCGGTTTTTTCCCATGGATAGTTTCCAAATTCAGGATATTTTGCAGCAATCCAGTCCAGATAGATTTGTTGTTTATACTTGTATTCGTCTGGAATAGAGTAACAGTAACTCAAAAAGTCAATATCCAAAAAAGGCGAAACGGTTTGAGTATAAATATCCATATACTGATTTCCGTTCATTGCACCCAAAAAACCACGACTGTAAAATTTATAAAGTTCTTCGTTGTCGTAATCTTCCGCAACGTTTTGAGCAAAATCCTGAATTCGTGAAAGAAGCTTTGAAGAATAAGCACCCTGACTGAAACTGGGTTTTACCGCAAACGGTTTTGATAAGAATGAGCCCAACACGGCGTCTCCAATCATGCCTGTGTGAATAATTCCATACGTATCAAAGTTAATGTTTTCCAGCGATTTGAGAAGATGACACGATCCCGAATAAAGAATTAATCCATCATTATAATAAACTGTCTTGTCAATATCTTTAAGAAAGTTTCCATTATCGAGCGATTGGAAAAGAAATTCATGCCTGTAATCCGAAGCTATTTTCTTAGAAATCAACTCATCCAAATAACCGGACTGGGAAAAAGTAAAATTCAACTGATCTTTATAGCCAAGTTTATCTGCAACCAGCACTGTCATTCGGGAATCAAGTCCTCCGCTCAGTGTGGCAATGTGTTTATAATTGTATTCATTATCCTTCTCAAATTCAGTACTGATTGCATTTGTAAAAAGTTCATCAATCTTTTCGATGATTTCTTCCTTCGAGTCAGTTGTTTTTTCTGTATTTTTCAGATTAAAATATTCTGAAACAGAAACTTCATTCTGCCTGAATACGAGTTTTGTTCCCGGAAATAATCGTTTTGCATCACGAATCAGCGTAATGTCTTTCAACATAAACCCGTAAGTCAACAACGAATAAGCCCCGCGTGTGTCAAGTTCAAATGGGATTTTTAATTCTTGAAGTAAAAAAGTAATATCTTTTAATTCGGAAGCAAAAATAAAATAGTGTTCATTCTGAAAATAAAAAATTCTTTTTGACCCGGTGGGATTGGTGAAAATTAACCAGGAATTATCCGCTTTTGAATAAATGAATCCTGAAAATTCTCCTTTTAGTAAACTTATAAACTCTTCACCTCTAGTGATATATAAATTTTTTATAGTTTCAAAAAGATTGTTCTTTTTAGTCTCTTCGTATAATTTATTTAAGTTCAGAATTACACCTTCAATTCCGATAATATATTGTTCATCCTCCTGAAACGTTTTGTCATTCAGGAACTTCTGATTTGTAAATTGTTCAATCTTAAACTTTTCTGAATTAATCGTTTTCTTAATAAAGTTGCCTTCATGCCCATACTTATTCTTTACTCTGAAACTAACGCTTTCAGGTAAAAAACTTGTTTTAGATATGATAGCTGTGAATCCTGCCATTATAAAATATACGACTGATAATTAATAATTTAAATCATTTTATTTAAAACAATTATTGCAACATACTTTTCAATCCGGCAGATATTGAGATTTTTGGTTCCCAATGTAATTCAGAGCTAATTTTTGATATATCTGCAACTGTATCAAGCACATCGTTGGGGCGAATTTCGTTCGTGCAAAGATACTCAATTTTAGAATCAAAAAATCGCTGAACCATTTCCACAATTTCTTTCACCGAATAGCTTACTCCACTTCCCAGGTTGTAAATATTTACTGACTTTTCATTATTCTCCGCCTCAATTGCCTTCGCTATCGCCTCTACAATATCTTCAACATGAATATAATCTCGTTTTGGTCTGTCATCTTTAATAATAATTTTTCCTTTTTTGGCCTGATCAATAATCGTTGGAATCAGAAAATCCGGATTTTGACCTTTACCATAAATATTAAACGGCCGGAAAATGGTAATTGGAACTTTGAAATCACGGTTATAACCTTCGCATAAACTTTCGCAAATGACTTTAGTTTGTGCATACGGATTGAAAGCCTGAACTGGATGATTTTCGTCGATTGGCTGATATTGCGGGTGACCGTAAACGTAAGAGCTAAAAAATATCAGCTTTGCATGATTCAATCTACAAAGTTCCAGCATATTCAAGGTACTCAAATAGTTGGTTTCGTAGAATTTTTTTGGATTTTCGTAGGATGCAGGGACAAATGAAAGATTTGCTAAATGAATTATGGCATCAAGGTTTTCGAATTGCTTAACCTGCTGCCAATCACAAATATCCGTACCATTAACAATATCAACTAAAATCAGTTCGTGGTTAGTTTGGTTTAGCCTGTTTAGTAAATAACTGCCAATAAAACCCGAATAACCGGTGATTAATATTTTCATATTTTAATCCATAATTTTGAGCATCAAAGATACGATAAACTTTTTACAGTTAAAACTCAAAACATACGAAAGTGGCTATGTTTGAAGAAAATGATTTAATATCAATCGAATTAATGTTCATATTTGATTTGTAATGTCAACTTATACAAATGATTTATTACTTTTGTAATGCAAATTAATATGTCAAAAATGGAAAAGCAAATCCGTATTATTTATATCAAACCCGCAAACTCTTCATTTATACGTGGAGATCAGGAAATATTTGAAAAACAATATGTTGTAGAGCCTTTTTTGATGGATCAAAACAAGAACAAAGCAATTTTCGGACTTAAACTTATTCAGTTATTCTTCATCTTGCTGTTGAATCTGTTTCGCCGAAATGTCATTTTTGTTGCCTGGTTTGCGGATTATCATTCAGCAGTCATGACATTAATTGGAAAGCTGATAAGAAAGAAAACAATTATTTTTATTGGCGGTCAGGAAGCGGTTTCGTATCCTGAATTAAAGAAAGGCGTTTATCGCAAGAAATTCAGAGCTGCTTGTGTGAAATTTGCACTACGGAATACGGATTTGATTATTGCCAATCATAAATCACTTATTTATCACGAAAATTTTTATTATAATGCTGAAAATCCGCATATTGATGGCATTCTGCATTATGTGCCGGGGTTGAAAACAAAGACTGAAATTGTTTATAACGGGATTGATAATTCCAAGTTTAAAAGGGATTTATCTATTCAGAAACAGAAAAATTTGATTCTTACCGTTGGAACGATGAGTCACTTGGGCGATTTTAAAAATAAAGGTTTTGATTTGTTTATTGAAGTTGCAGCACGTAACAAAAACTTGAATTTTGTATTGATTGGGTTAAATCCAAATTACCTTGAATGGGTTGAGAAAAATTACAAAGTATCGAAAATCAAAAATCTTCAAATCATTCCATCGTTTTGCCCTCAAAACATTCTCAATCAGAAATATAATGAAGCTCAGGTTTTTGTTCAGGCATCGATAACCGAAGGAATGCCTAATACACTGAGTGAAGCTATGTTACTTGAATGTATTCCGGTTGGCTCAAATATAAATGGAATTCCCGATGCGATTGGAGAAACAGGAATAATTGTGAAACACAGAAAAGTGGAAGAATTGGAAAAATGTATTTCTGAAGCTCTGACTTTATCCACCGGAAAAGCCGCACGAGAGCGTGTTTTGGAACAATTTTCAATTCAGGTTCGTGAAGAAAAGTTGCTAAAAATTTTGCATGAATTTATTGGACAATAATTTACTTGCTCAATTATTTGCTTTTTATCACATCAAAACCCTGACCATAAACTCCAATTGCCGATGATTGTGAAATAAACGCATTTGGGTCAATCTCTTTTACAATCCGGAATATTTTAACAGATTCGTTTTTTCGGGCAATAACAGTAATTACTTTCACCGGCTCTTTTGAGTACCAACCCATTCCATCTAAGATGGTTACACCGCGATGAACATCTTCATTTATTCTTGTTGCAATTGCTTCATATTCCTTCGAAAAAATAAAAAATTGAACAGATTGTCGCACACCGTTTATAATCATGTCTACCGCTATTGTTGTGATTGCCATGGCAGTAAGACCATATACGATTCTTTCTAAACTACCAAAATCAAAGAAATACGAGGAGCAAATTATCAACACATCGCAGTATAGCAAAATTCTACCGAGTGTTATATTTCGATATTTATTCACCACTTTGGCGATGATATCCGTTCCACCTGAGCTACCATTTGAAAGAAAAACGATGCCAATTCCGGTGCCGGCAAGCACTCCGCCAAGCACACAAGCCATAAAATTATCATCAACTCCTACAAATGTTCCAGGCACTGCTTGAGGTAAAACCGAAAAGAAAAATGTGAGTATTCCAACACCATACATTGTTCTTAAACTAAATTTCAAACCGACAGTACGAATGGCAATAATTAATAAAACCGCATTGATTAAAAAATAAGTGAGCGAAATAGGGATTCCGGTAGCATAGTAAATAATTGCTGCGACACCTGTTGCACCGCCACCTGTAATTTGATGTGGCATGAGGAAAGCTTTCCACGAACCGGCATACAAAAACAAACCAAACGCAATGAAAATATATTCGCGAATGTTCGTCCAGCCTTTTTTCGTGATTTTTTTCACATTACCCGTAACCCCTAAAGAAGGATTAAGGCCAATTTTGTTTGCATTTTTTTTCTCTTTAATCATCTATCAATTTAAATTTTAAGATGTACTAAATCAGTTCCTTTTAAAGAAGCTGTGGGTCGTGTTAAATAACGATATTCACAATTTTACCTTGTACAACAATCACTTTTTTTGGCAAATTGCCATCCAGTTGTTTAATGGTTTGTTCATTCTCCAAAGCCGTTTTTTCAACATCTTCTTTGCTCATATCTGCAGGCAATTCCAACATGAAACGAACTTTTCCATTGAACGAAATCGGATATTTCACAGAGCTTTCAACCAAATAGTCTTCATTGCAAATCGGGAAAATTGCATCACAAACCGTTCCTTCATTTCCAAGTGAATGATAAAGCTCTTCGGCAATATGTGGTGCAAAAGGAGTAAGCAAAATGGACAATGGTTCCAAAATGGCTTTTTTGCTGCTTTTCAGTGTAAAAAGCTCATTTACACAAATCATAAACGCCGAAACCGAAGTGTTATAAGAGAAATTCTCAATATCAAACGTGATTTTCTTAATGGTTTTGTGCAATATCTTTAATTCTTCAGCCGATGGAATTTCATCGGTTACAATAAACGTATTTTCTTTGTAAAACAAACTCCACAACCGTTTCAGGAAGCGATGAACGCCATCAATTCCGTTTGTATCCCACGGTTTTGATTGTTCTAAAGGCCCAAGAAACATTTCGTATAAGCGAAGTGTGTCAGCACCGTATTTATCAACAATATCATCCGGATTCACCACGTTGTACATCGATTTGGACATTTTTTCAACTGCCCAACCGCAATGATATTTTCCATCTTCCAGAATGAATTCGGCGGTTTTATATTCTGGATTCCAATTTCTAAATTTTTCAGTATCAAGAACATCGTTTGAAACAATATTTACATCGACATGAATTTCAGTGGTTTCATATTGATTTTTCAGGTTCAACGAAACAAACGTATTTGAGTCTTTAATACGATACACAAAATTACTTCGTCCCTGAATCATTCCCTGATTAATCAGTTTTTTGAACGGTTCATCTTCGCAAACCAATCCTAAATCGAACAAGAATTTATTCCAGAAACGGCTGTAAATCAGGTGACCTGTAGCGTGTTCAGTTCCACCAATATACAAATCTACATTTTTCCAATATTGATTAGCTTCAGGGCTAACCAGCATTTTGTCGTTTTTCGGATCCATGTAGCGCAAATAATATGCTGATGAGCCTGCAAATCCTGGCATCGTACAAAGTTCCAATGGAAAAGACCTCACCCCCAACCCCTCTCCACAAGAGAGGGGAGTGTATGTCCAGTCTTTAGCTCGTCCAAGTGGTGGCTCGCCTTTTTCGGTTGGCAGGAATTTGTCGATTTCGGGTAATTCCAACGGCAACTTACTTTCGTCGATCATATAAGGCATTTCGTCCTTATAATAAACCGGAAACGGCTCGCCCCAATAACGCTGGCGACTGAAAATGGCATCGCGCAAACGGAAATTCACTTTTACACGACCCAATTTTTTTTCTGCAATATATTCTTTCGCTTTCGCAATGGCTTCTTTTACAGTTAAACCATTCAGAAAACCAGAATTCATCATAATTCCTTCTTTTGCATCTAAACTTTCTTCGCTCACATCGCAACCTTCGATTAAAGGAATAATTGGCAAATTGAAGTGCTTTGCAAAAGCATAATCACGACTATCGTGAGCCGGAACGGCCATAATAGCTCCGGTTCCATAACCGGCCAATACATAATCGGAAATCCAAATGGGTATTTCAGTTCCGCTTACCGGATTGATGGCATAAGACCCTGAGAAAACACCAGTCACACGTCGGTCAGCAATTCGTTCGCGTTCGGTACGCTTTTTTGTTGCAGCTATATAATTCTCAACTTCAGTTGCTTGTTCGGAAGTAGTAACTTGTTTCACCAGTTCACTTTCAGGTGCAAGAACCATAAAAGTTACACCATAAATTGTATCGGCTCGGGTGGTAAAAACTGAAAATGACCTCTCCCCCGACCCCTCCCCACAAGGGAGGGGAGAAAGATGTGCTGAAGGAACTGCATCTAAATAGGTTTGTATTTTCTTCGCAACAGAATATGGATTTTCTAAAATATCAACATTTGAAAACCGAATAACCTGAAATCCACATTGATTGAGAATTTGAGTTCTAAGATTATCTCTTTCTTGTTGCATTTCAGTTAAGTGAATACCGCCGTCAACCTCAATGATAATATTTTTTTCTAAATTTATAAAGTCAGCAACATATCCATCAACAATATGCTGACGTCTGATTTTATAACCTATTTTATTTGCACGAACCACTTGCCAAAGTGCATCTTCAGCTTCAGTCTGGTTTGAACGAAAATCTTTTGCTATATCAATCAATAACTTCCAATTTTTTTCATCAGTTGTGTTTTTAAAATTGCCTTTGGGGTTTTCTCCCCTCCCTTGTGGGGATGGGTTGGGGGAGAGGTGAAATTTCATTTCAGCACCTTCCGATCGTCCAATCCAGTTTTTCTGTGTTTCTGTCAATGAATCAGTCCATTCAATTGTGCTTAGACCATCCAAAAGTCTTTGCGCATAAGCAGAAACTCTGAGACTCCACTGACGCATAACCCGTTGTTCTACGGGATGACCACCACGAACTGAAAGCCCCTCGCTCACTTCATCATTGGCAAGAACTGTTCCCAAGGCCGGACACCAGTTTACCTTCAAATCGGCGAGATAAGCAATTCGGTAATTGAGTAAAATTTCTTGTTGATCTTTTTCTGATTTTGATTTCCATTCTTCTGCCGTGAAAACAATTTCTTCCGTGCATGAAGCCTGAATTCCATCATTTCCAGAGGTTTCAAAAGCTTTCACCAAGTTTGATATTGGTTGCGCCTTTTGAAGTTTAGTATCAAAATAATGATTAAACATTTGAATAAAAGCCCATTGAGTCCATTTGTAATAATTCGGCTCACAAGTGCGGATTTCACGATCCCAATCGTAACAAAAGCCTATTTTATCCAACTGCTCGCGATATCGGGCAATGTTCTTTTTAGTTGTAACTGCGGGATGCTGACCGGTTTGAATGGCGTATTGTTCTGCCGGCAACCCGTAAGCATCGTAACCCATTGGATGAAGCACATTGAATCCTTTCAGGCGTTTGTAGCGGCTGAAAATATCAGAAGCAATGTAACCAAGTGGATGACCAACATGTAAACCTGCACCGGATGGATAAGGAAACATGTCCAAAACGTAATATTTTGGTTTGTTTTGGTTGATTTCGGTTTTATAAGTCTTGTTTTGCTTCCAATAAGCCTGCCATTTTTGTTCGATTTCCCTGAAATTGTACTCCATAATATCTTGAATATAAATATTTAGCGTTTTAAATTGAACATTTTCTCCTAAAAAAATTAGAGCATGCAAAGTTAATCAATTTAGCCGAATAATAAATTTGAAAGTTATCTAAAATACACATTCAATGTTTTTTAATGTTACCTGAACATTGTCGTTTGAAATAATTGATTATTTTTGTCGGTTAAATCTTTAAATCTACACAGAATGTCCAATCTTCCTGAAGTTTTACAATTCAAAGTTCCAGAGCCAACTTTGAGACGTTTGCCATGGTATCTGGCATACGCACAATTGGTGTTAAAAGAAGGTGAGTTTTATCTTTCATCAACGCAAATTGCCAAAAATATCGCAGTCGATGCATCGATGGTGGCTAAAGATTTATCGTTCGTTAATATTGCCGGCCGAACACGTGTAGGGTATGATGTAAAGGAACTTGTATCTATTTTGGAAGAGTTTTTGGGTTTTACTAATTCACATAAAGCTTTTTTATTTGGTGTTGGGAATTTGGGTGGTGCACTAATGCACGACAACGGACTCGAACAATTCGGATTGGAAATAGTGGCAGGATTTGATGTAAAATACGAATTGGCAGGAACCAGTATAAACCGTGTTCCAATTCATCATATCGACCGATTTACCGAACTACAAAAACAAACAGGTATCAATATCGGAATTTTGACTGTGCCTGTTGATAAAGCACAAATGACTTCTGAACTTATGATTGCAGGTGGAATTCAGGCCATCTGGAATTTTACTCCGTTTCGGATTCGGGTTCCGGAAAAAATAATTGTTCAAAACACATCTATTTATGCGCATTTGGCAGTTATGTTTAACCGCCTGAATGCCGTTAAGGAAAGTGAAAAACTCAATAAAAAATAAACATATTAAATTCAAATGAAAATATTTGCAATTGGCCAGAACTACATTGAACACAATAAAGAGTTAAATTCAAAAAATCCTACTGAACCAGTTGTATTTATGAAGCCTGATACTGCTTTATTGAAAAACAACAAACCTTTTTATATTCCAGATTTTTCGGAAGAACTTCATTACGAAACCGAACTGCTTATAAAAATAAACAGACTTGGGAAGAATGTTGATCCCAAGTTTTCAGACCGCTATTATGTCGAAATAGGTTTAGGCATTGACTTTACAGCCCGAGATTTACAACGAAAACTTAAAGCCGAAGGAAAGCCTTGGGAAATTTGCAAAGCTTTTGATAATTCGGCAGTTATCGGCAATTTTTTACCGGTAAATGAATTGGGAAATGTTCAGAACATTGAATTCAGATTAGACATAAACGGAAAAACTGTTCAATCGGGAAATTCGGCTGACATGATTTTTCCTATAAACGAACTTATTGCTTATATAAGTCGTTTTTTCACCATCAAGATTGGCGATATTCTTTTTACCGGAACACCTGCAGGAGTTGGAAAAGTTGCAATTGGAGACAAGCTGGAAGGTTACATTTTTGATAAAAAAATGTTTGACTTCAATATTAAGTAAATGATGCTTAAACTTTGGTTAGCAAGCAATAAACCACGCATAAAAACGTTACTTATTCTATGAATTTCATGAATAAAGACAATCTATTTAAATGAAATACAAAATAATACTCTTTGCGATACTAACTCTATTTGTTTCATCTTTGAGGTCTCAAACGGTTCAAAGTTCATCAGTTCAACTGAATTGGAGGGGAGTTGAGAAATGGGTTGCAGAGTTATCATCAATCCGTGTAATTTCTTTCGAGGGAGCCAAATACCCCACGGAAAGCTTATTGCCCTATTTTCATCAACGAATTACTACAGATGCAGCATCTGCTTATACCGTTGAAATAAAAAATCCTGTTTACATTTCGTTAACAAATGATGAAAATGAGATACTTATTTCAAACAATAGTTCAATTCCATTGGAAGTTGAAATTCAATCCAACATTTTACATGAGCGTGGAACAAGTTATTTAGATATTAATGTTTTACCTTTTGTTACCAACAAAGGGAAAATATTGAAATTAAAATCATTCGATCTGCAACTCACAAAAACAGTTAACTCAAAAAAAGCACACGCTACTTCCGGTCACACATATGCAGAATCTTCATTACTGGCTCAGGGAAAATTTGTAAAAATTCATATAACTGATAACGGAATATATAAACTGACTTACGAAGATTTAGTTAATATGGGAATTAATGCACCTAATGCTCGGATATTCGGATATGGAGGTGGAGTACTAGATCAAAATTTCCTGCATCCTAAAATTGATGATCTGCCCGAAGTAGCTATTTGGATGGAAAAGGGCGCGGATGGTATTTTCAATGCCGGTGATTATATTTTATTTTATGCTCAGGGCGTAAATCATTGGTCCTATGATAATTCAAAATCAATGTTTACGCATACGGTAAATACCTATTCCAAATACGGTTATTATTTTGTAACATCTGATGCAGGTACAGGAAAGAAAATTTCAGATAAAATTAACGATATTCCTGCTTTATCAACAATAAATACAGTAGAGGAATTTACAGATTATCAACTTCACGAAAAAGATTTAGTTAGTTTAACTCAATCCGGGAAAGAGTTCTATGGCGAGTCATTTAACGATGTTATTTCGTATGCCTTTCCTTTCACTTTTCCAAATACTGTTGCAACTAATTCTACAACAGTACGGATGGATGTAGCGGCAACGGCGTCAGTTGGTTCAAACTTTTCACTTAGCTTAAATGGCGGGCAGACAAAAAATATATTGGTTCCAAAAAAAACAGATGGCGATTTTTATGAACAAGGAAAAAGTGCATCAGCCATTTTTACATTCACACCTCAGGGCGATGCATTTAACTTTAATGTATCGTACACAAAGACAGTTTCAACTGCTGTAGGTTATTTGAATTATCTTGAAATAAATGCCCGTCGCCAATTAAAAATGAGCGGCTCGGTCATGCAATTTCAGAACGTTGATTACCTTGGTCAGAACACCTTTAACAATTACAAGTTAAGTAATGCAACTGGAAATGTAAAAATATGGGATATTTCCGACCCTCAGAATATCACCAATATGGTTACTGACAATTCCGGTGGAAAACTTTCGTTTATAGCTTCAGGCAATACCGTTTCAACTTATATCGCCATTGATCCGACCGCTGCCTCTACATTTCCGAAACCTGAAGTTGATGGAGTTGTTGCAAATCAGAATTTACATGCACTTGCTCCGGTGGATATGGTAATTATTACACATCCTAACTTTTTAACGCAAGCCGAAACTCTGGCGCAGGCACATCGGGAAAAAGACAATTTAACTGTGGCTGTTGTCACAACCGACCAGGTTTATAATGAATTTTCGTCTGGCACACCTGATGCAACTGCATATCGCTGGGTTATGAAGATGCTTTATGACCGCGCTCTTGCATCAAACAACATAAATGATTTGCCAAAATATCTTTTAATTTTTGGTAGAGGCTCGTATGATAATCGTAAAATCCGTACCGATACTGGTGATAATTTAACACTGACATATCAGGCAGAAAACTCGTTAGTTTTAACTTTGTCGTATGTGACTGATGATTATTTCGGGCTTTTAGATGATAATGAGGGAACGCAGGTTCCATCCAATTTGCTCGACATTGGGGTTGGTCGTTTACCGGTAGCAACTGTTCAGCAGGCTACAGATGTTGTAAATAAAACAATTGGTTACATGAATAATCAGGGTAAAGGATCCTGGAAAAATCAAATTTGTTTTTTAGCCGATGACGGTGATGCAGCACTTCACATGAAACAAGCTGACAGTGTTGCTGTTTCAGTGGCAAGAAATTTTCCATCTTATCAGGTAAATAAAATTTATTTAGATGCTTATTTACAGGAAGTAACGGCAAGCGGACAAAGTTATCCGTTAGCAAAAAGTCACTTCCAGAATTTATTGCGTTCCGGATTATTTTTACTTGATTATACAGGTCATGCGAATTCTTCCGGTTGGGCAAATGAATCAATTTTGTCAATTGCCGATGTGAAATCATTGTCCAATCAACATTTACCAATTTTTGTTGGGGCTACTTGTGATTTCTTACAATTTGATGGTGAAAATCCTTCGGCAGGTGAACACGTAGTATTGAATCCGATTGGTGGTGGAATTGGAATTCTTTCAGCTGCAAGACCTGTGTATGCATCACAGAATCTTACTATCAACAAACTATTCTGTGAAAATCTATTCAGAAAAAAAAATGGTGAAAATATGCGGGTTGGGGATGTGCTGGCTTATGCAAAAAATAATGTAGGTACTGAAATAAACAAGTTATCTTATATTTACATAGGTGACCCTGCTGTAAAACTGACATACCCTACTAAATACCAGATTATTACTAACAAAGTGAATGAAAGTACTACTTTTGGAAATGACACGTTGCGAGCCTTATCCATTGCAACTATTCAGGGCTTTATTGCTGACGAAAACGGAACTAAAATAAATAGCTTTAACGGAACTTTGCATGCTGTTGTTCTTGACAAGATTCAGCGAATCTCAACGTTGAATAATGATGGTGACGGAGGAATGACTTATTCTGACAGACCAAACACCTTGTTCTCAGGCGATGCAGTGGTAACAAACGGAGTTTTTAGTCTATCGTTTATGTTGCCTAAAGATATTAAGTACAATTACGGCACAGGACGAATCAATTATTACGCGCAGGAAAGCACCGATGGATCCGAAGCACAGGGATATTTTGAAAACTTTAAAATTGGGGGTACAAATAGTGAAAATATTATTGACAATGAAGGACCTGCAGTTCAGTTATATTTAAACTCCACTAATTTCGTTCCTCAAAGTAAAGTAAATGAAACTCCGCTTTTTATTGCAAATGTAAATGACACCCACGGAATTAACACAATTGGAAGTGGAATCGGACATGATGTTATGCTCACAATTGATGAAGATCCAAGTCAATCGTACATTTTAAATGATTATTTTCAGTCAACTGCAAATAGTTATACCGAGGGAGTAGTGAAATATAAATTAACCGAAATGGCAAATGGCAAGCATACACTGACATTCAGGGTTTGGGACTTGCTGAATAACTCTACCACTCAAACTATAGAGTTTGAAGTTGTCAAGGGTCTGACTCCGACCATATTTTCAGTCTATAATTATCCTAATCCTGTTAAAACTCAAACCAGTATTGTTGTAAATCACGACAGACCGGAAACAATTTTAAAAACAACCGTAGAAATATTTGATATGTCGGGACGCAAGATTTGGACTTTCTCGCAATCTTCCGCCGATAACATTTCATGGAATCTGATTACCAATGATGGCAATAAAGTGAAGCCCGGAATTTATTTGTACAAGGTCAGTGTTAAAACTTCAGACAGTGATGTAACTTCAAAAACAAATAAAATGTTGATTACCGAACAATAATTTTAAAAATCCCCGTTTAGATGTTTAATTTACTATATAATTTTCGTAATATTGTACCCTCAAAAAATAAGTTTCCCGAATGAAAAATAATTTTTTAGCACTTTGTGCTCTTATATTGCTTTCTTCCAGCGTTTTAGCACAGGTAAACAATCCAATTATTACAGCGGTTCCTTCACTTTCAATAGCCCCGGATGCACGTGCTGGTGCAATGGGCGATGTGGGTGCTGCAACAACTCCTGACGTAAATTCACAATACTGGAATGCGGCGAAATATGTGTTTATGGAAAGCGATGCCGGCTTATCACTTTCGTATACTCCGTGGTTAAGAAAACTCGTATCTGATATCGATTTACTTTATTTAAGCGGTTATTGGAAATTTGATCAACAGCAGGCATTAAGTACTTCTTTGCGATATTTCTCATTGGGTCAAATTATTCTAACAAATCAGCTTGGAGACGAATTTTCCAGAGCTCAACCAAATGAACTTGCTTTTGATGCTGCTTATTCACGCAAATTATCCGATAAGCTTTCAGCTTCGGCAACTTTGAGGTTTATTTATTCTGATTTAAACAATGGAATTAATCAAATCGATGGCGGAATCGATATGTATCCGGGGGCTTCATTTGCTGCTGATATTGCTGCATACTATAGAACTCCTATTGCAGTAGAGAACACAGATGGAACGCTGGCTTTAGGTGTTAATATTTCAAATATTGGTTCTAAAATATCGTATGATGAGTTCCAAACGAGCAACTTTATTCCTACAAATTTAAGAATTGGAGGTTCGTTTGATTATCCGATTGACACGTACAATAAAATTTCTGTTAGTGCCGATTTAAATAAATTGTTGGTTCCGACTCTAAACAATATGACGGCTGCCGAATACAGTAGTTTGTCTACTTTGCCGGGTATTTTCAGATCATTTACTGATGCTCCCGGTGGTTTTAAAGAAGAAATGAGCGAAATCATGTGGTCGGTTGGTGCTGAATATGCTTACAACAATCAATTCTTTGTTCGTGGTGGTTATTACAACGAAAGTCAATACAAGGGCAACCGTAAATACTTTACTGCAGGTGCAGGTTTCAAACTGAACGTTTTTACGTTGGATGCCGGGTATGTAATTTCAACTTCGCAAACCAATCCGCTTGATCAGACATTACGTTTCACGCTTTCGTTCGATTTATTCGGGTTGAAAAACTTAGTGAAATAGGAGCCCCCTAAATCCCCCAATAGGGGACTTAAAGACTTATTCTCAATAGAAATATGACGGTTGAAATCTTCCAATTGGGTTGACTTCAACCGTCTGATAATTATAAATTATGAATTCAATCAGAGTTGGTTTCGGATACGATGTGCATGCTTTTGCACCTGACCGTGGATTATGGCTGGGCGGTATCCGTATTGAACATTCTGTTGGGCTATTGGGTCACTCCGATGCCGATGTGTTAATTCATGCTTTGTGCGATGCCTTGCTCGGAGCTGCTAACTTGCGTGATATTGGTTTCCATTTTCCAGATACTTCCGGTGAATATAAAAATATTGACAGCAAAATTTTGCTTATGGATACCATGCTGCTGGTTCGTGAAAAAGGGTACGAATTTGGCAATGCCGATTGTACCATTTGTGCCGAAGAACCCAAACTGAATCCACACATTCCCTTCATGCAAAATTGTTTGGCCGAAGTGCTTGGAGTTGACCTAGATTCTATTTCCATTAAAGCCACCACTACTGAAAAATTAGGTTTCACAGGGCGAAAAGAAGGAATGTCGGCTTACGCTACCGTATTAATTTACAAACCCTGAGACTTCAGCCGAAGTAATTTGTTTTCCCTATTAAGATATACAAAAATTCTATCGGTTTTTGTGATGTATTGTTTATACTTATGATTATTTTTGCATCATAAATAACGATAACCATTTAAAAATATAAAATTATGTCAGTATTAGTAGGAAAAAAAGCACCGGTATTCAACAGCAAGGCCGTGGTAAACGGTGGCGAAATTGTAGAGAACTTTTCGTTGCAACAATATGAAGGAAAGAAATATGTAGTTTTATTTTTCTATCCGGCGGATTTTACATTTGTTTGTCCAACAGAATTAATCGCATTTCAGGAAAAATCTTCGGAATTTGCTTCCCGTAACACAGTAGTAATAGGTGCCTCAACCGATTCAGCATTTTCGCATTGGAAATGGCTGCAAACACCTCAAAATGATGGTGGTATAAAGGGAGTAAATTATCCGATAGTGGCTGATCAGACACTGCAAATTTCTAAAGCATACGATGTACTTGCCGGTTCCGAAGAATATGATGAAGACGGTAACGAATCATTTGTTGGCGAGCCACAGGCGTATCGCGGTTTATTTTTAATTGATAAAAACGGAGTTGTTCGTCATCAGGTTGTCAACGATATGCCGCTTGGAAGAAGCGTTGATGAAGTACTGCGCATGATTGATGCACTTCAGTTTAACGAGGAATTCGGTGAAGTTTGTCCTGCAAACTGGAAAAAAGGTGACAAAGCCCTGAAAGCAACTCAGGAAGGAATTGCCAGTTATTTGTCATCAAAATAAACAATCAAATTTAACTATTCAAAGCCGCAACATTCGTGTTGCGGCTTTTTTAGTATAATAAACATAAAGTCATCAAACTTAAGGCTTAGAAATTTGTCTTATGTCAAAAAAAACAAGTAAGTTTGTCGTACGTAGTTGAAAATACTTTTTGAAGACCCATATAATAAATCTTACTTTGAAGCGTTAAATAACTACTTTTTCAGTTAATGATCACGAATTATAGTCCATGAAAAAAAATATATTATTTCTTATATTCTGTTTTGCTTTTATTTTTTCATCATTTGCACAAATAGTACAAAGTTCAGCTTTTCAATTGAATTGGAAAGGTATTGAAACATGGAGTACCGGTTCTGCATCTGTTCAGGTAATATCCTTTGAAGGAGCAAAATATCCTGGTGAAACCCGTTTGCCTTACTTTAACTATCGTATGGATTATGATTCGAAATTCAACATTCAGGTTGAAGTAAAAAATCAAGTCTTTATACCTTTAACTGAAGAAGAAAATAATCTTTTGAACAACAAAAGTATATTTAATGCAGATTTGCAACTAAAAACTTCTATTTTAAAAGAACGTAACAATCGCTATTTTGATATTAGCATTCTCCCCTTTATTTCAAAAGATGGAAAAATACTCAAGTTGAATTCATTTGAGCTGGTATTTACCAAATCTCCGAATTCGCAAAAAGTTTCGGGAGCAAACATTCATAACTATGCATCTTCTTCCGTTTTATCTCAGGGAAAATTTGTAAAAATACATATTACCAACAGCGGAGTTTACAAACTTACGTTCGATGATTTAAAAAACATGGGAGTCGATCCGGCCAATGTCCGGATTTTTGGATATGGAGGTGCCTTGCTTGACCAGAACTTTATGAATCCCAAAATCGATGACTTGCCCGAATGCTCAATATGGATAGAAAAAGGGTCTGATAATGTATTTAATGCCGGTGATTATATTTTGTTTTATGCCCAGGGAGTAAATAGTTGGACTTACAACAAAAGCAACTTTCTGTTTACTCACAACGTGAATTATTACTCAAAGTACGGTTATTATTTTGTTACTTCTGATGCCGGAACAGGAAAGAAAATTGAGAATAAGACGGTGGATATTCCTGCAAATGCCACCATTCATCCCGTGGAAGAATTTACAGATTATCAGCTTCACGAAAAAGATGAAATAAATCTGGCGAAAGGTGGAAAAGAGTTTTATGGTGAAAAATTTGAAGACATAAACAGTTATGATTTTCCATTTACATTTCCAAATATAGTCGTTTCTCGTCCGGTAGTTGTGCATATAGATTTGGCTGCAAGTGCCTCCGAACAATCAAACTTTACTTTAAGTACAAATGGTGGACAATCAAAAACTGTTTCGCTGTCAAAAAAAGCTGGCGATAATTATGAACAGGCAACAGCAGCATCGGGGATTTTCAATTTTACGACTCAAAGCGAAACATTAAACTTCAATACTTCATACTCCAGACCAAATTCCACAGCAGTCGGTTATTTAAATTTTCTGGAAGTGAATGCGCGTCGGCAGCTTAAAATGAGCGGTTCGGCTATGCAGTTTCAGAATGTGGATTATTTGGGGATGAATACTTTCAATCAATATCTTTTAAGTTCGGCTGGAACGAATGTAAAAATCTGGGACATAACTAATCCCGTGAATGTAAGCAACATGGCAACATCACTTACAGACGGAAAACTTTCATTTACAGCATCCAGCAGTGTTCTTTCAACTTATCTGGCTATTGACCCTACTGCAGTAGCGTCATTCCCTAAACCGGTAATTGATGGAGTTATTACAAACCAGAATTTGCATGCATTAAACCCTGCAAATATGATTATTATTACCAATCCGTTGTTTTTACCACAAGCCGAAACGCTTGCTCAAGCTCATAGGGAACATGATAATCTGACTGTTGAAGTAATTACTACCGACCAGGTTTATAATGAATTCTCATCAGGAACACCAGATGCAACTGCCTATCGTTGGGTAATGAAAATGTTGTATGATAGAGCGTTGAATACAAATAACACAGCTAATATGCCGAAGTATCTGTTGCTTTTCGGACGTGGTTCGTACGACAATCGAGGGCTTTCATCAAGTTCGGGTGATCATTTCATTCTAACTTATCAGACCGAAAATTCATTGAATATTACGTTGTCGTATGTTACCGATGATTATTTTGCACTGCTTGATGATAACGAAGGGGCTGACCCATCATCCGGATTAATGGATGTCGGAGTCGGAAGATTTCCAGTCAGAAATGTTGACGAAGCAACAACTGTTGTCAATAAAACAATCGGCTATATGAAAAATCAGGATAAAGGCTTCTGGAAAAATCAACTGTGCTTTATTGCTGATGATGATGATAACGGAATGCATGCCAAACAAGCCGACAATGTGGCTTCTTCCATTGTGGAAGCAAATCCATCTTATCAACTGACCAAGATCTATATGGATGCTTATGCGCAGGAAATAAATGCCAGCGGACAAAGTTATCCGTTTGCCAAACGGCAATTATTAGATCTGTTTCAGTCAGGTATGTTTCTATTTAATTTTACAGGACATGGCAGCCCTACCGGTTTGACCAACGAGTCCATTTTCACTGAAGGGGATGCAAAAACATTAACCAATAAACATTTACCACTTTTTCTAATAGCCAGTTGTGATTTTGCACAATTTGACGAAGACAATGTGTCCGGTGGCGAGAAGGTTCTTTTAAATCCTGATGGCGGTGGAATTGGTATTCTCTCAGCAGCGCGACCCGTTTATGCATCGCAGAATTTTACCTTGAATAAGTTTGTATGTGATTATTTATTCAAAAAAAAGAACGGCATGGAACCCCGGTTGGGTGATGCGATTTCACAGGCAAAAAACAATATTGGAACGGAGATAAACAAACTATCCTATATGTTTATGGGTGATCCTGCCGTGAGACTTAATTATCCGACCCGTTATAAAGTAATCACATCCAAATTAAATGAAAAAGCCGTTTTTGGAAATGACACATTAAAAGCATTGTCGGTGGCAAAGGTTCAGGGGTATATTGCTGACGATAATGGAACGAAAATTGATAATTTCAATGGAAATCTGCACGTTACGGTATATGATAAAGCTCAGAATATCACCACAAGGGGTAATGACGGCGAAGGAACCATCACTTATTTCGACCGGCAAAACACGTTGTTCTCCGGCAGTGTGGAAGTGAAAAACGGTGAATACATCCTCACGTTCATGTTGCCAAAAGATATCCGCTATAATTACGGCGGAGGCCGGATAGATTACTATGCCCAGGATGATGTAAATGATTATGAGGCACACGGATATTTAGAGAATTTTATCGTAGGCGGAACTGACATAAGGGTGATAAATGACACAACAGGTCCCGAAGTTGCCTTGTATTTAAATTCAGACAAATACAAAGTGGGTGATAAAGTGAATGAAACTCCACTCTTTATGGCTTCTATGAGCGACAACAACGGAATTAATACCGTGGGAAGCGGAATTGGTCATGACATCATGCTCACTGTGGATGATGATCCGGCTCAGTCGTATGTGATAAATGAATATTATCAAGCGGCTGTAAACAGTTATACCCAAGGATCACTCCGGTTTAAAATGCCTGCAATGACCGATGGGAATCATAAACTTTCTTTTCGTGTATGGGATTTATTGAATAATTCGTCCACGGTGACCACCAATTTTGAAGTCGCTACTGGAATGACTCCACAGATATTTTCCATTTACAATTTTCCGAATCCTGTGAAGGCGCAAACTACAATCGTGGTGAATCATGACCGTCCGGAAACCATATTGAACACTACAGTCGAGATATTCGATCTGGCTGG
>JBBQMQ010000016.1:0-20664 GCA_038329115.1 Bacteroidales bacterium | reverse complement strand
AGCCATTTCGCTTGTAAAAGCATTACGACTGATCGGCGTTCAATCCGTGATTGTGGGGTCGCAGACCGGAACTACCGAAGATTATGAATTAATAAAACAGCTTTGTGACGAAGGAACCATCATCGTTGACGACTCGAATCCGGTGGAACTTTCGCATTTCGTAAAAGAAAAACAGGCTGATATTTTTATTGGTGGCGTAAAAGAACGACCAATTGCTCACAAAATAGGTCTCGGATTCTGCGACCACAATCACGAACGCAAAGAACCACTAGCCGGCTACGAAGGCATGATCAATTTCGCAAAAGAAATTTACGCCACGGCCATGAGCCCGGTATGGAAGTTTACAAAGCTGCCCCCTATGCTGCCCCCTAACCCTTTAAAGGGGGAATAAGAAAGGACCCCTAACCCCTAAAGGGGAACTGAATTAGTACATTCTCTTTAAACCGGTTTGATATGAAATTGATAGAAAAAAATATAGAAAACAAAAGTAACTCCAACTCCCCTTTAGGGGTTGGGGGCCAAAGCTCCCCCTTCAGGGGGTCGGGGGGCAGCACTTTCGTCTCCACCCGCAACTCCTGCAAGCTTTGCGCCCCGCTGGGTGCGTCGATGGTTTTCAAAGGCATAGAAGGATGCGTGCCGCTTATTCATGGTAGTCAGGGTTGTGCCACTTACATTCGCCGCTACATGATTAGCCATTACAAAGAACCGGTTGATATTGCTTCGAGCAATTTCAGTGAAGAAACAACCGTTTATGGCGGAAGTAAAAACTTTATTACCGGTATCAACAACATTATCAAACAATATAAACCAAGTGTGATTGGGATTGCATCCACTTGTTTGTCCGAAACCATTGGTGAAGATATTCCGGGACATATCCGAAATTTCAAGGAAAATTTTCAGGGACCAGCCAAAGCCATTCCAACCTTTATCAATGCTTCCACGCCAAGTTATTGCGGCAGTCATGCCGAAGGTTTTCACAACACTGTGCTGGCGACTGTAAAAACATTGACCGAACACGAGAAAACAGACACTCATATCAGCATTTTTCCGGGCATGGTTTCACCGGCTGACATACGGTATATTAAAGAGTTGTTAGAGGATTTCAAAATAAATAACATTTTATTTCCCGATTATAGTGAAACATTGGACAATGAATATACTTCGGAATATCAATTAATTCCATCAGGCGGAACCCCTGTTTGGAAACTGGCTCAAATAGGAAACTCAAAAGCTATAATCGAATTTGGAAGCCGTTTCAACAAAGGTGTAAATCGGTTGAAAGATAACAAATCTGTTCAAACTGCCGGCGAATGGCTGGAATCGACCTATTACATAAAAAATAATCAAATGCCACTGCCTATCGGTATAGAAGCTTCGGACAAATTTATGACTACGCTTGAAGCATTAAGCGGAAAAAAAATGCCGGAAAAGCACCGCAAAGAACGCGGTCGATTGGTAGATGCTTACGTGGATGCGCACAAATATGTGTTTGATAAAAAAGCATTGCTCTACGGCGAAGATGACTTTGTAACTGCGATGGCCGATTGGTGCAGGGAAATTGGTGTGGAACCATTCTTTATTAAAGGAGCCGATTTCGAAACATTACGCGAAAAATCCGAAGAGTTCAAACCCGATTTTGTACTCGGCAACAGCAAAGGATATTACATTGCCCGCGAACGAAAAATTCCATTGGTACGCGTTGGATTCCCAATTCACGACCGCTTCGGAGCCAACCGTATGCTTCATATAGGTTATCGAGGAACGCAAGAACTTTTTGACCGTGTGGTAAATGCATTGATCGAATACAAACAGGAAAATTCGCCGATTGGGTATAAATATTTATAGAGTTGCCCCCTAACCCCCTGAAGGGGGAATAAGAAGAGAGCCCCAAGCACAAAAGGGAATTAAGAAATAATAGTGTTGAAAAAATAAAAGAAGAGAGATATGGAAGCTTATAGAGAAAATATACAAGAAGAAAGTAGCTCAAATTCCCCCTTTATGGGGTTATGGGGCAGTTCAGAGCAGAAATTAGCACATCCCTGCTTCGACAAAGAAGCCAAACATACCAACGCTCGTGTCCACCTACCTGTTGCACCAAAGTGTAATATCCAGTGTAACTATTGCAACCGCAAATACGATTGTGTAAACGAAAGTCGCCCGGGGGTAACTTCTTCTGTATTGGCACCGTTTCAGGCAGTGGCATACATGCAAGAGCTGGACAAACGGTTGGACAATCTGGCCGTTGTGGGTATTGCTGGCCCAGGCGATCCGTTTGCCAACCCCGAAGAAACATTGGAAACTATGCGTCGCGTGAGTGAAGAATTTCCGGAAAAAATCTTCTGTCTTTCTACCAACGGATTGGATTTGGAACCTTACCTAGATGAAATTGCTAAACTGAACGTAACTCACGTAACCATCACTATCAATGCCATTGACCCTGAAATTACTGCCAAAATATACAAATGGGTACGCTTCAATAAAAAAGTATATCGTGGGGTGGAAGGTGCAACTATCTTCTTGGAACGCCAAATGGCTTGTATTCCAAAACTAAAAGCTGCAGGAATTACGGTGAAAATAAATTCTATTTTGATTCCGGGTATTAACGAAGATCATATTCCGGCAGTAGCAAAAAAATGTTCAGAATTAGGAGCCGATGTTATCAATATTATTCCACTTATTCCAACAGCCGAAACACCATTTGAAACGGTAGAAAAGCCCGATGCAAAACTAATTTTTAAAACACGTACTCTGGCGTCTGAATTTCTACCTATTATGAGTCATTGTGCCCGCTGCCGGGCCGATGCCGCCGGATTATTGGGACAAGATTTGAGCGACACGCATTTATTGTTGAAAGAATATTCTTCACGCGCTGAAGAAATGGAAACAAACAATCGCCCTTATGTGGCGGTAGCAACTAATGAAGGTTTATTGGTAAACCTTCATTTAGGCGAAGCACGCAATGTATATATTTTCGAACAAACCAAAAACGGTTTCAAAAATGTAGAAGTGCGTAATATGCCTGCAAAAGGTAGTGGTGATGAGCGTTGGCTGAACATGGCACGCGACTTGAAAGATTGCCGCGCAATTTTGGTAAGTGGTGTGGGCGAAAACCCAAAAGCCATGCTTAAAGGTTGCGGTATTCATGTGGTAGAAATGACCGGACTAATCGACGATGGTTTGGAAGGCGTGTACAACAACAAAGTTATCCGTTCAATAGCCAAACCCGACGAATTCAAGTGCGGAACAAGCTGCAAAGGCGAAGCAAAAGGATGCGGATGAAGCCTCCTAAAACTCAGCCCCCTAAATCCCCCGAAGGGGGACTAAAAGACTTATTCTCAAAACAATAGTATAACAAAATGCCTGTTTAAATCATCTATAGAAATGATAGTAACTTTTAAGTCTCCCTGAGGGGGATTTAGGGGGCTTTTATTCAGAAGATTAAATGGCAACAAAACAACAGCTACCCCGCTGTAAGCCTCCCCTTCGGGGAGGTTTGGAGGGGCTAAAATGAAAAAGCCTGATTATCACATTTTAGTATGCAATTCGTTCAGAATTGCCGGAGATGCACAAGGTGCATGTAACAAAAAAGGAGCAACCGATTTGCTTCAGTATTTAACCGAAGAAGCTTCCGATCGCGGATTGGACGTAGCAGTAAGCTGTACAGCTTGCCTAAACGTTTGCTCACAAGGACCAGTTATGGTAATTCATCCAAATAATTTCTGGTACGGTGGAGTTCAATCGGAAGCAATAATCGATGAGATATTCGATGCATTGGAAGAAGGCGAACTCTGCGAAAAATATTCGATTGCAGACTAATACAGCCCCCTAAATCCCCCACAGGGGGACTTTAAGAACCCTGTTACAATTATTTTTAAAGAAATGAAATATGGTAGAGAATACTATTAATAATCAAAACAAACTTTTAAGTCCCCCTTCGGGGGATTTAGGGGGCTCTCCCTATTTCATCGATACCACCCTCCGCGACGGAGAACAAGCCCCGGGCGTTGTTTTCTCGTTCACCGAAAAAGTCAGGATAGCTGTCTTGCTCGATGGTGCCGGTGTGCCTGAACTCGAAATCGGAACGCCTGCCATGGGCGAAACTGAAATTAATGAAATCCGCAGTATTTGCCGCATGGGATTTGGATTCAAAACATTGGCCTGGTGCCGTGCCAATAAACACGATATACTTTGCTCCTCCCGTGCCGAAACCAATGGTGTGCATATTTCATTCCCTGTTTCACCGATATTGATGAAAGCCATGGGGAAAGATAAAAACTGGGTAATGGTGCAATTGATTGAACTAATTGAATTTGCATCGCCCATGTTTAATTTTGTGACTATCGGGGCACAGGATGCTTCGCGTGCCGAAATTGGTTTTCTGAAAGAATTTGTCGGCACAGCAAGAGCATTCGGAGCGGCCCGTGTCAGATTGGCCGATACAGTGGGAATTCTGAATCCAATCAGTACTTTCGAATTGGTTTCGGCTATTCGAAGCGTAGAAACTGAAATTCCATTGGAAATTCACGCTCACAACGACTTGGGAATGGCAACAGCAAATACACTTGCAGCTTTTATGGCCGGTGCAAATTGCTTAAGCACAACCGTTAACGGACTTGGCGAACGAGCTGGAAATGCCCCAATGGAAGAAGTAGCTATGGCATTGGAATTGAGTGCCGGCGTAAAAAGCACATTGCGGAATGAAAGTTTTGCCCAACTTAGCGACTTTGTGGCTCAGGCCTCAAATCGCCCGCAAAGTACCAGCAAACCAATTACAGGGAGCTCCGTATTGACTCACGAAAGTGGCATTCACACCAATTGTTTACTGAAAGACCGCAGTACTTATCAATTGATTTCTGCAGCAAGTGTTGGTCGAAATGAAGAAGATTTTTTGATAGGAAAACACAGTGGAAAAGCCACAATACAGTATTATTTGAAATCAGCACATTTGCCTTTTGATGATTATGTATGCAATCTTTTACTTTCAAAAACAAAAGAAAAAGCAGAAACACTTAAACGGTCGATTACAAAAGAAGAATTGTTCACACTTTATTCAGAAATCTATTGGAGAAAGAAAAATCTTTCTTTAAATTATAAATAAAATTTAACATGCCAGCAATTATGATCCCAGACGATGAAATGCGTTCATTAGCCATTTCAAGTGTGCAATATGCCAATGGTTTTTTCAAAACATTCAGCAATAGCCTACATGGCAAATCTTCCCGATTCGACAACGACATGCTTTACAACTTAGCAGTTATTAGTGTCGAAAAATACTTTGTCGGTCTGATGGCGCGATATGATTGGAATGCAACACACCACATGCCAATTGCACTTTACAAAGAAGCATTAACGCTCGATTCCGAACTGACTGAAAGCATGAAACAAACAGCAATTTTGGTCGGAAAATTTGAAGCAATATGTTCATTGGATGGATTTGGGTATAGAACGCCTACACTTGAAGATTTGCATGCAATGGATACAGGGATTCAGGAAATAAAGGAATTGGTAGATAAACGAATGCTAGAAATACAATTCGTCAAATAATTATATATCAAAATGTTATGAGTGAAATTAATAATATGGAATCAAAGCGTTCCAGAGGAAAAAAAGTGCCATTCTATGATTTGGAATTAGTGCGCTTTCTGATAAAAGATGGCAGCGGATTGGACATTGCGTATGCCTACGAGGACTTGGTATTCTCAGAACATGGAATATTCATTCTTCAGTTCATAAATGAATCGAGCCAAAATTTCAACTGTTGGTTCAATAAAGATTGTAATGAAACTAACCGAAAAAATATATTTAATTCATTAACGAAATCTGCACTTCTAAATGGCTTTGAGATAGTTTTCAAAGGAAAATTTGAAATGTCTCAAAAAACCGGTGACCAGCAAATTGACATTCAATTCATGAATTAAAATCTAACGAAATAGTTTAAACCAGCTTTCCAAATGCCTGATATTCTCATGTTGCTCGTAAGTTTGACATTTGAATATCAGTGTGTTAAATGCGTCCTCAATTTCGGGTACTGAAAATGCAAAACCTTCACTTTTCAAGAACTCAAGTAAAGTATGTTGGTTCTTAAATTTATAACACGATTTCCGAAAATCATACTCGGAATCGACTTTAGAAATGAAATTTATGGCGTTTTGTAGGCTCATTTTTGGGTTTAATTATCTTCACATT
Source organism: Bacteroidales bacterium (assembly GCA_038329115.1). Taxonomy (GTDB): domain Bacteria; phylum Bacteroidota; class Bacteroidia; order Bacteroidales; family Paludibacteraceae; genus Paludibacter. The sequence goes on along the minus strand of JBBQMQ010000016.1, from coordinate 14,478 downwards.
CTGTTTTACAACTTTCGCATTCACCACCACACACTTTGGCATAATTCATAGCCGTCTCCATATCAAACCGGTTCAGCAAATTATCGATAAATAACCGGATATTCTCTTCCAAAATTTTTCCTTCCGATTTATACACTTCCAATCCTTTATTTACTAGTACTTTAAGTGCCATTGGATGAATTTGCCGGGTGATAATTGCCGAAATAGTTTCACGTTCAAATGCCGGAAGTAATTCGCCCATATTAGGTGCCAAATCAAGTGTTTTCATCCAGATACCTTCCTGTTTTTCTGTATCGAAAATACAAATACTTCCAATCACATTCAAGCTACCGGCTATTTCCGATTTGTGTTGTTTTTCATCAACTACGGGTATGGCTATTTTCATATTTTACAATGTTTTAGTCCAAAAATGCATTTTAGGCTTACAATTATCAAAGCCCAAACTTTTATATAATCCTTGCGCCACATAATTATCTTCTCGCACTTCAAGAGTTATTTTACAGTATTTTCGCTCGTTCGAAATTGAAATAAGTTCTTGCATTAAGTTGTTTGCCAATCCTTTGCCTCTAAAATCAGGATGAATAAAGAAATCGTGAATATTTAAATACGGTTTCCCGTTGAAAGTCGAGAAATTGATAAAACAAGTTGCCAAACCAACAATTTTCTCATCCAGAATTTCGAACAAAACGAATGACGAAGGATGATTTGCCAACCCATCCACCAATCGCAATTGCTGAAGTTTATTCAATGACGGCGAATCGCCCATTGGGTCAGCCATATACAAATTCAGCAATTCAACCAAAGCATTCAGATGTGCAGGGTTTTCAAAATCACAAAAATCAAAAGAAATAACCCCTAACCCCTGAAGGGGAACTGAGTTACTTATATTTTGTATATATTTTTCTTTCAATTTCATGTTAATCATATTTAAAGAGAATGTACTAATTTAATTCCCCTTCAGGGGTAGAGGTCATACTTTAAACCGCTTCGCATCAATTTCATATTTTTTTAACCTTATTCCCATCATTCGCTCCGTCATTCCAAGCTGTTCGGCAGCTTTTGCACCGTTTCCTTTGGTTACAATAAGCGCATCAATAATAATTTGCTTTTCCATTTTGCTTAAAATTATATCCAACGTCCCGCTTTGCAATGTTTCTGATGTGACGGCAGTTTGGAGTGAAGCAGGAAGATTATGCGTTCGAATTACTGAATCGGTACTTAAAATACAGGCCCGCTCAATGCAGTTTTCGAGTTCCCGGATATTCCCAGGCCAATGATAAACCATCAATGTATCAATGGCAGAGGTAGTTATTCGCTTAATGTTTTTTCCATGGCGTTTGTTGAATTTATCAATGAAAAAATCAGTCAAAATTGGAATATCATTGACTCTTTCTCGAAGTGATGGAATATAAATCGGAAAAACATTAATGCGATAATACAAATCTTCACGAAAGAGGTTATTGGAAATTAATTCCTCCAAATTGCGGTTGGTAGCACATAGTATACGAACGTCAATTTTAATCGGCTTGGTACTGCCAATGCGTTCAATTTCACGCTCTTGTAAAACACGTAATAATTTTACTTGAGTTGAAGCTGGAATGTCGCCAAACTCATCCAGAAAAATAGTGCCACCATTTGCTGCTTCAAACCTTCCTATACGAGTAGTTGAAGCTCCTGTAAATGATCCCTTTTCATGTCCAAATAGCTCACTTTCAATCAAACTTTCGGGCAAAGCAGCACAGTTTACTTTTATAAACGGCTTGTCTTTTCGGAGGCTACTGTAATGTATGGCATCAGCCACCAATTCTTTTCCCACACCACTTTCGCCACGAATTAAAACACTAGCATCGGTTGGTGCAACACTTTCTATCAACGAAAAAGCCTCATTCATTTTCCCTGAATTCCCTTTTATCCGGTCAGGCATTATCCGGTTTCTGAGTTCTCCACGGAGATTGTTGTTTTCGTGACGCAGTTGCTCCATTTCCTCGGCATATTCTTGTCGGCGGCGCATAGTTCGACCAATCATTGAGCCCACAATCTTGAGCAATCGCAAATCATAATCGAAATTCACAATACGTTTGTACACTTTGTGCAAACTCATTGTACCGATTATTTCATCTTTGTAACGAATTGGAGAACAGATAAATGACACATCTAAGCCATTAATAATGGTGGCAGCATTTGTCAGATTCAAAAATTCATGTGAAACAGCAATTTTTGGCAGCAACACATTGTCACCCGTTTTAATAACCCGACCAATGATACCTTTACCCACCTGATATACAGCCTGTTTCTTTTCCTTGTCCGTAATACCATACGAACCTTCAATTGTAATCTGGGAATTTTCCCGATTTAAAATCGTTAGAATGATTCGTTCTCCTTTTAAATGTTGAGCGAGAATCATTACAACTGCATTTAAATCAATCTCTTTATTGGAGAGCAGCGAACTTAATTCTAATAATATTTCCAGCTCTTTCGCCCCATAACAATCGGAACCATTAAACTTACACAATGTTTCCATAAATCTAATAAAAAAAAATACACAATGATACCAAATAAAACTAATACCTATTAATTTGCTGCAAAGATACAGTTTTTTGCGACATTATGCTATATATATTTTAATTTTAACGCACATTTTGATAATACAATTTGCAATCAAAGTATTTAATCAATATTTTTTTATAGGGTTTATTTTTTTATCTTTGCACTTCAAATTAAAAAACCATTTGTAAGGTTCAAAAACGTATGATTAAAGTAACATTCCCCGACGGTTCGGTGCGCGAATTTGCCAAAGGCATTACCGGACTTCAACTGGCTGAAAGTATCAGCTCCCGACTTGCACAAGAAGTGCTTGCTATCACAGTAAATAATGAAATTTGGGATTTAACCCGACCAATCGAAACCGATGCGGCTATTAAGTTGCACAAATGGGACGATGAAGAGGCGAAACATGCTTTCTGGCATTCTTCGGCTCACTTGATGGCCGAAGCCCTTCAGGAGTTGTATCCGGGCATTAAATTTGGTATTGGTCCAGCTATCGAAAACGGTTTCTACTATGATGTAGATCCGGGTGAAGCAACCATCAAAGAATCTGATTTACCAACTATTGAAGCTAAAATGATGGAACTGGCAGCCCGCAAGGAAGCCATTGTTCGAAGTGATATAAGTAAAGCTGACGCGATGGCACGTTTTGGTGCTATCAACGAAGTTTACAAAACAGAAATGATCGAAGCGTTGGAAGACGGAACAATCACGTTGTATACGCAAGGTAATTTTACCGATTTGTGTCGTGGACCGCACTTGCCGAATACCGGCGACATTAAAGCCATTAAAGTGTTGAGCGTGGCCGGTGCTTACTGGCGTGGTGACGAAAAACGCAAACAATTGACACGTCTTTACGGAATCACTTTCCCGAAAAAGAAAATGTTGGATGAATATCTTGTTTTGCTGGAAGAAGCCAAAAAACGCGATCATCGCAAAATAGGAAAAGAACTGGAGTTGTTTATGTTCTCCGAAATGGTGGGCAAAGGACTTCCGATGTGGTTACCACGCGGAACGGCTTTGCGTCTGCGCCTGGAAGATTTTTTGAAAAAAATCCAACGCCGTTTCGATTACCAACAAGTAATGACTCCGCATATCGGTAACAAACAATTGTATGTGACTTCCGGTCATTATGCCAAATATGGAAAAGATTCGTTTCAACCGATTCATACGCCCGAGGAAGGTGAAGAATACCTGTTGAAACCAATGAACTGCCCACACCACTGCGAAATTTACAAGTTCAAACCACGTTCGTACAAAGATCTTCCACTTCGTTTTGCTGAATTTGGAACGGTTTATCGTTACGAACAAAGCGGCGAATTGCACGGTTTGACTCGTGTGCGCAGTTTTACGCAGGACGATGCACATATTTTCTGCCGTCCCGATCAGGTTAAGGACGAGTTTTTGAAAGTAATGGATATTATCTTTATCATTTTCAAAGCGTTGGAATTCGAAAACTTTGAAGCACAGATTTCATTGCGTGATCCAAATAATAAAGAAAAATACATTGGTTCTGACGAAAACTGGGACAAAGCCGAACAATCTATTATTGAAGCTTGTGCCGAAAAAGGACTGAAAGCCAAGGTAGAAACCGGCGAAGCAGCTTTCTACGGGCCGAAACTGGACTTTATGGTTCGCGATGCTATTGGTCGTAAATGGCAGTTGGGAACTATTCAGGTGGATTACAATTTACCTGAACGTTTTGAACTTGATTACACCGGCGAAGACAACCAAAAACACCGTCCGGTAATGATTCACCGCGCACCGTTTGGCTCTATGGAACGTTTCGTAGCGGTTCTTATTGAGCATACAGCCGGTAAATTCCCGTTGTGGTTAACGCCCGATCAGGTGGTAATTTTGCCAATCAGCGAAAAATTCAACGATTATGCTTTCCAGATTGCCAAGGAAATGAACGCTCAGGATATTCGTGTAACCGTGGATGACCGCAATGAAAAGATTGGTCGTAAAATCCGTGATAACGAGTTGAAACGTATTCCGTATATGCTTATTGTAGGCGAAAAAGAAGCTGAAAATGGCGAAGTTGCCGTGCGCCGACAGGGTGAAGGCGACAAAGGAACTATGAAAGTGGATGAATTTGCCAAACTCATAACTGACGAGGTGAATGGGTTGGTGAGTAAATACTAACCTCACCCCTAACCACTCTCCTCAAGGAGAGGGGAATAAGAAACGCGAATCGGGATGACCGATTCGCGTTTCTTTTTGCGATTAATGGATGTAAATTCATGATTTATGTAACTTTTTTTTAATACTATGTAACAGTTTCTACGAATAAATAAATCAACTTTGTAAGTGGCATTTTAATCCTATAAAAACGGCTATAAATGAGTATCAAACACAAAAAACTTAAAACGCTGTTCATTATAATCGGTGTTATTCTAATCATAACGATACTGGTGATTTCAGTTATTTCGCCGGTTACAAAGTACTTAATTGAAAAAAATGATACCAAATTTATCAGAAGGGAAATCACCATAAGTAGGGCTTATGTAAATCCTTTTAGCGGCTTTATTCAATTAAGCGATATTAAAATATATGAATCCAAAAGTGATTCTGTATTTTTTTCGGCAAGAAAATTGAGCTCTCACATAGCTCTGCTTAAATTACTTTCTAAAACTGTTGAATTCTCAGATATTACACTCATTCAACCTGTTGGAATGGTCATTCAAAAGAATAAAAATTTCAATTTTGACGATATTTTAAAGAAGTTCAAACCGAAGGCCAATGCTCCCGTTTTACATTTAAATTTTCTCGGGCTAAAAGTGATTAATGGCGAAATACATTACAGGGATATGCAATATCCGATAAACTATTTTATCAAAAATATAGATATTGAAAGTCCGGGAAAACGTTGGGACAGAGATACAGTCAACGCTAATATTTCATTTAAATCGGGGTTGAAAACCGGCGAAATAAAGGCAACTATCGGTATAAATATAAAGACAATGAAATATCAGTTTGATGCTGTAGTTCATAAATACAATTTGGCTTTTTTAGAACCTTACCTGAAAGATATTGCTGACGGTGGCAGTATTTCAGCCATCTTGGATGCCGATATTCATTCGAAAGGGCAGCTTCCCGATCAGGAAAATGTTACGAATTCAGGTTTAATAACTATCTCTGATTTCCATTTTGGAAAAGATTCTACTCAAAACTTTGCATCATTCGACAAATTGACGATTGCAATAAAGGAAATGAGCCCGAAGAGACTCGTCTATAATTACGATTCAATTTTACTCAATCGTCCGTATTTCAAATATGAGCAATATGATAAGTTGAGTAATCTGGAAACCGTATTTGGAAAAAAAGGAAGCAGAATTACAAAAGGGCAAGCAGATGCTTCAAAATTCAATATTCTGCTAAAATTAAATGATTACCTGAAGGTGCTTTCGAGGAATTTTGCTAAAAGCGATTATAAAATTGGTCGTGTTGCTATTAAACATGCTATTATACAATATAATGATTACTCGTTGAGTGAAAAAATTGCCTTTGAATTAAACCCCTTGAATGTAGAGGCAGACTCCATTGACAAAACACACAAACTGATCAGCGTGAATTTGAATTCAGGCATTGTGCCTACCGGGCATTTATCGATAGCTCTGGGAATTCATCCGAAGGAAAGCTCCGATTTTGATTTAAATTTAAGTCTTCGTCAAATTCCGGTTTCTCTGGTTAATCCGTTTTTAATGAATTACACATCTTATCCATTGGACAGGGGTACGTTGGAATTCACCGGGAAATTGAGAGTTAGAAAAGGTATAATAAACAGCAACAATCATTTATATTTAATCGATCCACATCTGGGTATGCAACGATTGAATAAGGATGAAAGCATTTTACCCATGAAAACAGTCATGGCTATAGTTCAGAAAAACGGTAATGTTCTTGATTTCAAAATTCCGATAACCGGTAGTCTACAACATCCAAAATTTAAGTTCAACAAGATTATTCCCGGATTGATTGCTAATATATTCATTAAAGATCCAAAACCCAACCAACTTCTGACTATTCGTAAAAAAGAGTTCAAGCCAGAAAAATCGCTTTCAATTAAATGGGAGATGCGCCAATCTAAACCTGGAAAAAGTCAAAAACAATTCATCCGAAAGTTGGGAGAATTTTTAAAGAAGAATCCTGAAGTCCTGGTGAGTGTTGAGCCACAACAATACGCTATTAAAGAACAAGAATATATATTACTTTTTGAAGCCAAAAAGAAATTCTTTTTAGACAGTCATCATATAAAAAACACAATCTTAAGTGTAGCTGATTCAATAGCTATTGAAGATATGTCTATCCGCAATTCAACCTTTGTCAATTATTTAAACAAACTGACAAACAGCGCATTGGAATTTTCTATTCATGCGAAATGTGCATTGCTCATTCACCCAACTGTTATAAATGAAAAGTTTGAAAAAATGAACAGAGATAGGAAAACTAATTTTCTGGAATATTTCAGGGAGAATAATTTGCTTAAACAACTCAAATTTACAAAACCGAGAAACCTGATTCCACACAACGGCTTTTCGTTCTACAAAATAAGCTACAACGGTGAATTTCCACCGGAGCTTATCAAAGCATACCGACAAATGAATGAATAAGATAATACCCCAAAAAAAATGACGAATATAGATAGTTTTCAAACTTTTTTTAAAAAAGTTTGAAAAAGTTTTGGTAATGCAGAAATATGCGCTAACTTTGCAACTCAAAGTACTTTTAATATTATCAAATCAAATGGAAAAGCAATTAGAAGATTTAAAAGCAATCCGGGAGATGATGGAAAAATCATCCAAGTTTCTGTCGTTAAGCGGATTATCGGGAATAGTGGCAGGAATAACTGCTACTATCGGTGCAGCTTATGCTTATTTCTTTATTTTGGGAGAACATTTGGCAGTTGCAAGCATACTTCTGATTATTGATGCATGCATCGTTTTATTTATTTCAGTTGGCTTTGGTATTTATTTTTCCTGGAGAAAAGCACGTAAAAGCAACCAGAAACTTTTCAATAAAGTTACGTTGAAAACCATATACAATCTGAGTATACCACTCGTTACAGGCGGCATCATTTCGCTTATATTAATATTCCGTGGCGAAATCGAAATTATATCTGCTATTACTCTCATTTTTTACGGTTTAGCTCTTGTTAATGTATCTAAATACACATTCGACGAAATTCATTACCTTGGAATTACTGAAATTTTGCTCGGTATAGGAGCAATATTTTTTTTACACAACGGTATTATATTCTGGACAATTGGTTTTGGCATCTTTCATATCATTTACGGCCTGATTATGTACAAAAAATACGATTTAAAATAAACCAATGGCTAATATAATTGCAAATCTTAATAAAAGCTTTGAAAGTAGAATCCGGCTGGGTATAATGTCTATTTTGTCTGTGAATGCATCGGTTGATTTCAACTCGATGAAGGAATTACTGGAACTTACAGATGGAAATCTTGCCAGTCACATCAAAGCGCTTGAAGGATTGAATTATATACAAAGTTCCAAGCAGTTTATTGGAAGGAAACCCAATACTAAGTATTCAATTACAGAAAACGGACGTCAGAGTTTTCAGGAACATCTAAATGCTCTTGAAGTTTTAATCAAATAATTTTTTTTACTACATAGCTTTGTATTTCAAAGTACTTTCAAATTATTTATATAAACTTATTACACAATTAAGAATTATGGAAACACTTAAAGAAAAAACTGAAAATTTCGGCAGTTCATTAACTCTCAAAGCATTCATTATCGGTTCACTGACGCTATTAATGCTTATTCCCGGATTTATGATTCAAAATCTTATTTCTGAAAGGAAAGTCCGGAGTGAAGAAACAATTGAAAAAATCAATGAAAAATGGAGTAATGCTCAAACTGTTAACGGCCCCCTACTCACCATTCCGTACACCAAAACGTTTGTGGATAAAGACAACAAAACCGTGAGTGAAAGACATTATCTGAACATTGCTCCTGAAGTTCTGAATATCAACGCGCAACTCTTTCCGGAAGTGCGTCATTACGGAATTTACAAAACTATTTTGTACAAAAGCAATCTTGTATTTTCGGGGAATTTCGGCAAAATAGATATGCAGAAATACAGCGATTGTGAGATTCACTGGGACGAAATATTCCTGACAATCGGGATTTCCGATTTACGTGGCGTGACAAACAACATCGACTTTATGCTCGACAATGTTCGTTATCCTGCGGAAGCAGGAATAAATGCAAATACCGGAATTACTGGAAACGGCTTAGAAATTAAACCAACTAATGTGGCTTTATTTCAATCAGGAAAACCGTTGACTTTTAACTGCAAACTCCTTTTAAAAGGAAGCAGCGACCTGAACTTTATACCTCTTGGAAAAACCACCAAAGTACAAATGAACGGAGCCTGGAAATCGCCCGGATTTATTGGAAATTTCACGGCTGAATACAAATTATTGGATAAAGGATTTAGTGCTGACTGGAATGTACTTCATTTCAACCGGAATATACCTGAAATGTGGTTGGATAATGATTTTTCATCATTCAAAGAAACCTCATTTGGCGTTAATTTGGTGGATATGGTAGATCATTATCAGCAGAATATGCGTTCGGCAAAATATTCATTGATGTTTATTGTGCTGACATTTGTAGTATTCTTTTTCGTCGAAGTTCTGACAAAGAAACGCATTCACCCTATTCAGTATTTATTAGTTGGAATCGCGTTAATTCTTTTCTACAGCCTGTTATTGTCCATTTCCGAACAGATTAATTTCGGAATTGCATATCTTATTGCCAGTTTTGCAACCATTGGACTGATAACGCTTTATACAAAGAGTATTTTCAAAAACATGATGCAAACCGGAATTCTGACCGGATTTCTTACAATACTTTATATTTTCTTGTATGTGATATTACAACTCGAAGATATTGCATTACTTATCGGAAGTATAGGTTTGTTTATTATTCTTGGAATTATCATGTATTTCTCAAGGAAAATAAGCTGGTACAAACCGGTGGAAAAAAAAGAACCTAAAGAAACTGTGAATGAATAAAATGGGTATTCAAAAAACGCGAATCGGGGAGACCGGTTCGCGTTTTGTTCTTAGTGGCTAAATCGTTACAATTAAAATTACGGGAGCTATTGGTGCCATTTTTTTACGAGTGAAATAAACTCCTTACGGTAATCGAAGGGGTCGAACGTAGTGGCAGTTTCGCCCAGGTTCAATACCATTTGTCTGGTGGCTGTGCCTTTATACATCGATTGTTTCATAATCAATCCGAATGCCGTAACTGATGCCGCAAACCGCATATTCGCCGAAGCCGCACTCATATCAACTAGCGGATCGATAATGATATGTTGTAACGACCGACTTTCGGTTTCGTTCGGTTTCTTGTACTTGAAATCGAATTGAGCATATTTCTCGAGGTTCTTTGTACCGTTCAATACCACTTCGTACACTGCTGTAATGGTTTGCGATGAACCTATTTCGCCGGCATCAGTCGAGTCGTTTTTAAATTCTTCCTGACTCATGGCTCTGTTTTCGTAACCTATCAGGCGGAACGAATCCACTTTATTGGTATTAAACGTGATTTGAATTTTAGAATCTTTGGCAACAGTATAAAACTTTGCCTTTTCGTTTACAAACACTTTGAGCAGTTGGTCGGCATTATCGATATATTCGTAATTTCCATTGCCTTTTCCTGCAATCTGCTCCATCATGCTTTCGTTCAGGTTTCCGTCTCCAACACCTAACACCGTGAGGTAAATCCCCGTTTTGAGTTTGCCTTTTATTAGTTCTGTCAATGCTTCGTCAGAGCTAATTCCCACGTTAAAGTCACCATCGGTGCCTATTATCACGCGGTTATTTCCATTGGGAATTAAATTTTCCACCGCCACATCATACGCAGTGGAAAGCGCGGCAGCTCCCGCGGTTGAACCTCCGGCAGTCAATTGATCGATAGCCCTTTTAATCTTGGTTTTCTGGTCGGCAGCAGTTGATTTAAGTAACACCTGTACTTCGGTAGAATAAGTAACAATAGCCACCCGGTCGTTATCGCGCAAATTATCGACCAGCATTTTAAAACCGGTTTTCAGAATTCCCAATTTGTCGGGTGAATTCATCGAACCCGAAACGTCAATCAAAAAGACATAGTTTGCAGCTGGTAATTCGGCGTCGGGAATGGTTTTTCCTTTCATGCCAATGCGAATAAGGTAATGAGCCGGATTCCACGGACAAGTGGCTATCTCCGAATTCAGTCCCACATTTTCACCTGCTTCTGATTCGGGATAATCGAACGTGAAATAATTCAGGTATTCTTCCACCCGCACCGATGCCACAGGAGGAGTCTGACCCAAATACAGGAAGCGTCGCATATTTCCGTACGAACCGCCATCGGCATCAACAGAAAAAGTGGAGACTGCCTGAGTGCCGGTTCCTATAAATGGGTTTTCGCCGTAATCTTTATACTTTTCGTTTGAAATGTAGTTTTCCATATCGTAACTGGGGCCGCCATAACTGGAACATGCAACAAATGCAGTGGCAACCATTGCCACAAGGAATAATTTTGCTAGAGATTTCATAGTATTTTATTTTAAAATGAATTTATCCGAATTATACCGTTTCAATCTCTTCGGAATAAGATTTCCTCATTACCCGGTTAGTTATTTTGCAAAATGCCCATGGATAATAAATTCCGAGCGTAACAATTGTAAGCAGAAGTTGTCCCCACAAAAACAGAAAATCGCTACCCGGCTCAATGTCGTAACCGAACGTTTTAGAACCTGCTTCTGAAACAGCAATAGTATGTTCGGAAAAATATTTATACAAACGCACAATAGCCAACGGGTAATAAATTCCAATAGTAATTACCGAAAACAAAACCTGAACAAAGATTTTTCCACAAGCATCCCAGGTGTCAGTATTCCAGGTTATTTTATAGCCTTTATATTCAATATTCACCATCCATTTGTAAATGAAATAAGTGTAAGGAATCATAACAAATGTTGTCAAAATTTGTATCACTATATTGGAAGATTGTGATTCTTCTAAATGGTTTGCCAACGCTAGCAGCATAGCCAAAACCATAATAAAAGCGTAAGGAATGATAAAAGTGACCAGGAAAATTATAAAAAGTTCACCGCCTTTTCCTTTAAATGCCAGCTTGTTTCCGTTGTACGACGAATTATCCACGTAAAATTTCTGCATCTTCCGGATAAACCATGGAGCATAAATACCGAGTGTAATAACAGTAAGAAAAAAACCCAGGAAAAAAATTCCAAGATACTGACCGAATTCTCCTGCAAACTCAAAAGTCTGTTCTTTGTATTCTATATTCTCAATAATCAGTTTTGTAAGATAAAACAGGATAAAGAACATTGACAAAAAGAATACAATATAAATCGCAGCGAGCATTAAAATGGTGACAGGTTCCATCGTTCTAAAATCCATACCTTTAAATTGAATGCCTGAGACCCACACCAAAAGGCCGGAAACAGCAATCATAGCTATTATTACTAATAGAAATGGGACAAGTTGTTTACCTGTCAGATTGAATTTAAAATAGTTTTTCATAAAAATATAATTTAAAATTATTAGTAAATGACAAAAATTGAAACATTTATTTTTTTTACTGTTTGTCAGATAGAATGATCCAATTCTTCGGAGTGACATTGTCTGGTGAACCGAAAAACAAGTGAGAAAGGCGGTTAAAAATCGTCCTTGTTTGAGCTCCGACGTATTTCGTCGGAGTGAGTTTGGACGATTTCAGCCTTTCGAGCGTAAGTTTTTCGAGTGAAGCGGGCATAGTCTTGAATTTTTTTGCTTACTTTTTAGTTTCAAGACAAAAAAGCAAGTGGGGTTTGGGGCAAAGCCACAATGCTAAATACTTAAAAATAAATACAATGACTTAGACTTAAATCAATATTTTTTGTTATGTACTTAGTTAAAATTTATAATATTATTTAGTAATATGCATTATTTAAGTTGAAAATTAGAAATGAATGAACTGATTAATATTATATAACAGAAACGATAAATTGTTATCGGGTGTAAAGATATAAATTACAGGTAAATTAACAAGCATTTTATGAAAAATAAAAAAATCCCGTTTCAAATCTATTTGAAACGGGATTTTAATAAAATTTATACGCGAAATTTAATTTTCGGTTGGTGGTTCTTCAATTTTTGGTTTCGGTTTCGGATCAAATTTTGTTTTCTTTTTCTTGCGTGCCACATACGTACCCGGCAAAATTACATCCAACAACCTTTTACCAATCAACCCAAGTTTCACCGCACAGCCTAACGCAGTCAGACCGAGTAAAACAGTAATCCAGGTATATGTACCCGGTGTGAAAAGCACCAATTGAAGCGCTGAAATTATCAAAATGGAAAAACTGTATGTGATTTTCGATTTAAGCATAGGCGTTCTCAGGGTTTTGAAGCGCGTAATTCCGTCCAAAAGTCCTGAAACAAATGAAGCCAACAAAGAAAATGGCAAAGCAAAAATAGAAAAATTGATAACCGAATGAATGATTAGTTCCTGAAAATTGGGGAAAATGAAATGAAAAATAATCAATAATGGTGTCAGCGCCACAAACGACTGCGAAAGATGAATGGCAATAGGATGAATATCCAAACTCAAAATAAACAAGCGATTAGCCGAAACCCGTTCGCGATACGGTTCAAAAACATTGCGTGGCAAACCACAAGCCGGACAAACATCACCCAAATCATTGGCTTTCATTACATAGCCACAAGGCCTACAGCGTACTAATTCTTCATCAATCATAATTTAATTTATTTAGAAACTGTTTAAAAATAAACGTTAATGTATTATTTGCTTTGGTTTTCAGCTATTTATCTGTTTTTGTTTTTTCAAAACAGGAAATATCTTAAGATTATTTTAAAACAGTTACTTATAATTTGACATTTAATGTGCAAATATAATAAGTTATTATTTAGATACAATAATGTTACCTTACTTTTTATTGAACATCCCAATTAACCAATTAACCAATTAACTTATCATTAAAATACCGGCACCATGTTTTCAATCCGCATTCGGAGCATTTTGGATTGCGAGCCACACATACATACCGACCATGCAAAATAAGCCAGTGATGTGCTTTGGGAATTAATTCGGGTGGAATATGTTTAATAAGTTCAAGTTCCGTTTGAAGCGGATTTTTTGAGTTTGTGGTCAATCCCATTCTTTCCGAGACACGAAACACATGTGTATCGACTGCCATTGCCGGCTTATCAAAAATTACAGAAGCAATCACATTCGCAGTTTTTCTACCCACCCCGGGTAAAGTCTGAAGGAGGTCAATATCATCAGGCACAATTCCTCCAAAATCCGACATTAATTTCTGAGCCATTCCCACCAAATGTTTCGCCTTATTATTGGGATACGAGGCTGAGCGAATGTATCCAAAAACAACTTCGGGAGTTGTTGCCGCCATAACTTCAGGTGTTGGAAAATCGGCAAGCAAAGGCGGCGTGATTATGTTTACACGCTTATCGGTGCATTGAGCCGAAAGAATTACCGCCACCAATAAACCGAACGGATTGGAATAATGTAATTCGGTTTCAGCAATCGGCACATTTTCAATAAACCAGGCAATAATTTTCTCGTATCGTTGTTTTGTAGTCATTCGGAATAATATATCTGCTTTCCACAATGTTTACTTCGAAACATTTTCAAGCACGGATTATTTTTTCTGCAAATTTATATCAAAAGATGTAATTAACGAGTTCCTTTTTATTATTTTTGCAAATTAAACCCCGAATAGTTTAGAACAAAGATTCTCCTTTCGTGATGAATTACTAATTATTAATTGTGAATTATTGATACATGGCACCCAAAAAACCGATAAAAACCACGCCTAAGCCGGAGCAGAAGCCGGAACCAAGATTTGATTCTAAAAAACAAAAC
>JBBQMQ010000015.1:0-20672 GCA_038329115.1 Bacteroidales bacterium | reverse complement strand
ACCTGTAATGGTTGGAACCGGAATAGCATTTACAGTTACATTCTTCACGGTTGCTGCCGTAGCGGTACAACTGGAAGCATTGCTGTAATTTACACTGACTGTTTGAGCACCTGCTGTATTCCATGTTACGGTAATAGCATTGGTTGTTGAACCGGCGGTAATGGTACCACCGGCCGAAACTGTCCATGTATAACCAGTCATTCCTGTTTCAGTAGTATACGTTACCCCTGTTGTTCCGGCACAAACCGAAGCCACACCTGTAATTGATGGAACAGGAATAGCATTTACAGTTATGTTCTTCACCGTTGCTGCTGTAGCGGTACAACTGGAAGCATTGCTGTAATTTACACTGACTGTTTGAGCACCTGCTGTATTCCAGGTTACGGTAATGGCATTGGTTGTTGAACCGGCAGTAATTGTTCCACCAGCCGAAACTGTCCATGTATAACCCGTCATACTTGATTCAGTGGTATAAGTCACCCCTGTTGTTCCGGCACAAACCGAAGCCACATCTGTAATGGTTGGAACAGGAATAGCATTTATTGCTACAATTGCGTTTCCTGTCATACTTGTTGTTCCCCATACATTTGCTCCATTCACATAACTTCCCTGAACAGTATATGTTCCGGCTGCAGTTTGAGCTGGGAATGAAACTGCTGCACCCGTTCCGGCAAGTGTAGTTGTTGTTGCAACTGCATCTTTATACAAAGTATAAGTTACACCTACTTCTGAATTTGACAGACCTATGACCTATCTTGCAGTTCCACAATATGTCCCGCCACCGGAAACAGTTTGAGAGACGATCGGGGCATTTAAGACAGGATTCCCTACAACATTAGCATTTGTTCCTGGTGTAACAGTTAATGCTGTTGCCGGATTACCCTGACTTGCATCCCAAATAGTTATTTTAGTTCCATAATATGGCGAAGAAACAGAGTTAGAACAAAATGCTAATGAAGGAGTTGTATTTGCAGTAAAAGGAACAGTACTTGTAATAACGAAATGTGTCATTAAAGTTCCAGGGCTTGTTGTAGAAATTAATGATGAAGTAGCAAGTGAAGATGCCACTCCTCCGGCCAACTTTAACATTATCTGATTCGGAGTTGTTGTAGTGATTTTTGTAACTGTATTCGGCAAAGCTGTTGCTTGCAGAGTTGAATTCAATCCGCTATTTGTATTAACAATGGCAGCCGAAATTGTTCCGGTAGAAATTGTGGAATTTATTAGAATCCCATATTGAAAAATTATCAGATTGAATGCCTGCGCAGGATCCGTATCCAACAAATACACATCAAATTCAAACTTATTATTGGCAGTTTGAGTTAAATTTTGAATCGTTAATGAGAAATCAGAAATGATAGCCGGAGCAAAACTTATTCTGCGCGCTCCAGTAGCTGAGGCCATTAAGGGCAGAGCTAATCCCAGAAGTAATAGGCATCTATTAAAACTTGTAATTATCTTTTTCATTTTTTTTGTTTTTAGTATGTATTAATTTATAAATGGCTATATAGTAAATTAGGGCGTTATTATACCAATATAATTGTAGAAATTATTGATGATAGGAATTAAATCACTTGAATCGATAACCCCGTTTCCATCAATGTCTGTTGACAAATAACCACCTAAATAATTGTAATAATCATTTATCACCGGAATTAAATCACCGGAATCAATAACTCCATCCTGATTTACATCACCAGAATATATTAAATAATGATTATCGACTGACAAGCCTATATTCCCACCAAACACATCTGCCGGAGTACCATACGATTGATTAATGGTATTCCCTACAAACGATACAGCCGTGGCAGTAGTGGTTTGAATACTGTTTCTGTGTTTAATAGTAATATAATAACTTCCATTGTATGTGCCCGGAATGGTTACTGTGGCTGTACCGGTAGTACTCAAAGCAACATTGGCTACTGAATAAGCAACTGTTGCATAAGTAGTTGCATCGTGCAATTCCACAGTGATGTGATCGGCAACACCTGCAGGCCAATGCGCACCCAAATCATCGAAAGCCTGACGCATAGTGCCACTTCCATTATACAGTCCTTGTAACATCAAAGAACTTATGCTTAATGTTTTGGTGGTTTGATCCAACACTCCGGTAAAAGTTCCGAATGAAGTCAGGCTATTTGCTGCCATTTGATGCAATGTGGTATTTGCTATACCATAAGCTACAATGGGCGCAGGGCTAATGCGGGTGGTAGAAACCTGACTTTCAGTACCAACTACATCAGTTGCATCATACGTAAAATTAGCATTCGTTGAAAATGCGGTAATACCTGTTTGACTTAAATTCCAATACCTTTTCAGGTATGAAGTTTTTACATAAGGATCTGTATAGGCTGCATTTACAACATTAACAGCTGCATAAGCTCCTGCTGCAAATGTTCCTGCAGTAAAATTTAAACTTACAGGACTGTATTTTGCCGTAACATTATTATCACCAATCGGAAAGCTGAATGAACCGATACCGGTCATTAGTTTTCGAACTTGTCCGATTCCGGTAGCTACAATCATTTTTGCAGTTGAAGGTGTTCCAACAAATGTACCTGTTGCCCCGAAAGTGAAATTATTGTTTCCAATATCCAACAAGCCATTCGTAAGAGTTGTGGTTCCACTTACAGTCACATCTTTGGTCAAAGCAACTCCTGCGAGATTATTTATCGTGAGATTTGGAAGAACCATAGCAACTGTAGAGGTACCTGACACGGTTTGAGCAGTTGTTCCACTCAAAATTACTGTACTTGCAGGCGTTGAGGTGCTTATTAAATCAGAGGCTGTTGCATTATTTACAACATCGCCTTCAATTTTCACCGTTCCATCAAGCGACATTGTTCCATCTGTAACATTGGTTGCATTCAAATATCCTCCGGAATTTCCGGCAACATTCAGATATGCACCTGAGCTGACTACTATCTTTGCTCCGTTATTGTACAGCCCCTGGCTGTACAATTCGGAGAAAGTAATTAGTAGTAACATATATATTAATATTCTTTTCATATTGATTATTTTTATATTGATTAATATAAAATGTTACTTATTAGAATGATTGAACTACAAAAAAATCAATTAAGTTCGTCTTTGGTGAACTAACCCAGGTGCCATCAGTACCATTTATGTTCCATGCATTGGTTGCATCAACTTCGGATGAGCTCCAGTAATTAGTTGTAGCTCCCATGTTGAAAACTAGTGAGGCAGCAACTCTGTTTGTCCACATTAACGATAATTCATCTTTTGATGGCAAATGGTAACCTGGACCAAAAGCCCAAGAAGCATAATCGGCAGCAAAAGCACCTAATTGACTAGTACAAGCATTTGTTTGAATATTATTTACAATGGCAGTGGTATTTGCCATTCCAGTTCCTAATGCAGTACTTGTGCCAACATTTGTATTGCTACAACCCCAATCAGTTGCAACACTGTAACTGTTTGGATTTGCGAATATTCCATGTGTTCCCGTACCATCAATTGAAAATACATTACCCCAGATATTCATACCTTGAACCAACTGTCCAACAAATGCTGCCGTAGCCACAAAACTTACATCCAGACCATAGGCTGTTCCAATACTGTTTGTTGCATAAGCCCTTACATGGTATGTTGTTCCAACGGTTAAACCTGTCATTGAAGACCAGAATTGACCAACAGGTTGTCCATCAGTTGTAATTCCTAAGTTTGCAGTTATTGTAGGGTCAGCTGTTAAGGACCATACTAGCCCTGATCCTGCTGCAAGAATTGGAGATCCACCATCGCTGATAATAGTTCCTCCACCTTCAGCTAATGCACCTACTTTTGTACTAACTGGATCTGTTTGAACTGTTGGCAATCCTGCTACACCGGGTGTAAAGATAATATCAAGACCATAATTTGTCCCTATTTCATTGGTAGCATAGGTTCTTATATAATAGGTGACAGTTCCATTTGGATTAATCGGAGAAATTAAAGCATTCTGATACGTGTAATATAAAGAAAGGCTTTCAGTAGTTTTACCAGAAACGTTATTAACATTTGCAACATTAATTGTCGGATTCGGATTTACATCCCAAACAACCCCATAAGCACTTAATGTTCCACCGCCCCAATTAGTACAATAGACTGGAAGTTGAGCAAAAGCATCGGGAGTATTATATGTTAAAGATCCAGTAATTGGCACAGGTAATCCAACTGGGACATAATATTCATCCTGTCCATAGGCTGTGCCGCTGCTGTTTGTTGCATAAGCGCGTATCCAATATCCATTTCCAGTAATCAAACCGGTTACATTACTGACAAATGTTCCCGTTCCCGTTCCATCTGAAGTTTTAGAGTCAGCAATTGTGGCTGATCCTAATTGATTCCAGCAAACTCCTCGTGCTGTGATAGCTGATCCACCATCAGCAGTAATATTTCCGCCGAAAGTTCCACCAGTTGAGGTCGGATTGGTTATTGTCGCAGTTGTCAGAGTTGGAATTGTTGGTCCGGAAGGAACAAATGTTACTTCATTTCCATATGATGTTCCTGCACCATTTGTTGCATAAGCTCTAACATAATAAGTCAAACCAACTGTTAAACCTGTAATGCTGCTAACAAATGTACCCGAACCAGTTCCATCAGTGGTTTTAGAATCCCCAATTGTTGGAGCTATAACCGTATTCCAGCAAATACCCCGTGCAGTTACTGCTGAACCACCATTATTGGTGATATTACCACCCGATGTTGCTGTTGTGGCAGCAATGTTTGTAATTGCATCAGTTGTTAAAGTGGCAGTTGTAATTGGTGTAAATGTTGATTCAGCTCCATACGATGTGCCTGTTGCATTGGTAGCATAAGCCCTAACGTAGTACAATGTTCCAGTTGTTAAACCTGTAATATTACTTATAAATGTTCCCAAACCAGTTCCATTAGTTGTTTTGGTTCCTGTAATATCAGGTGCAGTTGTAGTTCCATAACATACACCACGGGCTGTAACTGCGACACCACCGTCGCTAACTACATTTCCTCCACTTGTTGCCGTAGTGCCTCCAATATTGGATACAGCGGCACTTGCAACAGTAGGCATGCCGGGAGCTACGGGTGTAAAGTTAATTTCAGAACCATAAGCAGTTCCAGCACTATTCGTTGCATAAGCTCTTATAAAGTAGGAAGTTCCTGTTGTTAATCCTGTTAATGTGCTTGTAAAGCCTCCCATTCCGGTGCCATTGGTTGTTTTTGTACCAGCAATTGTAGGTGCAGTTGAAGTGCCGTAACAAACGCCACGAGCAGTAATTGCTCCACCACCATCACTGGAAATATATCCCCCAGTTGCTCCACCAGTAGCTGTAACAGCCGAAATTGCAGTTGTTGAAAGAACTGTTGGAACTACAGCAGGAGCAGCAGCAAAATCACGGATAGCAAGAATTCCATTACCCATAAATGTTCCATTTACTCTTAAAGCACCAGAACTATAACAAGTACCTGATGGCCCTGAATTATAGTATGTTGTTGCATAAGTATAGTTGGTTCCATATTGAGATGAAGTATAATAATTTCCTGAATTTATGCCGTAAAACGTAAAACGTGTTGCAATTTGCGCCCATTCTAATGAAGAAGGTAAATACCAGTCATTGAAACCACCACCGGTATATGATTTAGCAACACCCGCCGCCGTATTTGTACCACAATTTGTAATAATTATATCAGTATTAGCCTTCCCAGTTCCTATTGCTGTTCCAATTCCAGGTACATTAACATTATTACAACCCCAACCAGCAGTTGTCGCTATATTTGGGCTAACAATAAATCCGCTACCATTAGGTGCAATATAACCAACAATACCATAACCAATATTTTGTCCCAAAGTATATAGAGAGCTTGGCAAAGTATTAAACGATACATCGACAGGTCCATAAGTAGTTCCAACTGCATTGGTTGCATAAGCTCGCACATAATAAATGGTGCTTCCGGTTAATCCGGTAATATTGGCTGAAAATGCTGCGGGTCCTGTTGCGGGTGAAGCTGTTGTAAAGTTACTTACACCTAATGTTGGATTAGGAGTAACGCCCCAACAAATTCCTTTTGTAGTTATTGCCGAACCTCCATCAGAAGTAATGGCACCTCCTGAAGTGGCTGTACTTCCCGTAATTGCCGTAACGGCATTAGTTGAAGCTATAACCGGAGCTGTTGGAGCACTGGTTGTGAAACTTAGTTCAGGACCATAAGCAGTAACCCAACCGCTAGGACTAGATTTGTATATGTTTAAATATGAACGAATGTAATAGGTGGTATTAGCAGATAGACCTGTAAGAGTTGTAACCCAAGGTGTAATGTTCACCGCTGGATTTACTGAACCATTAGTTGTGTTAGTTGCTATACGTAAATAGTTTGGACTTGAAACTTCAATATAAGCTGGTAGTATAGTTACCGGTGTTGTTGAATAACAAACGCCATAATTTTGATAATTAGAATAACCACCACCATTCCACGCCATTGTACCTCCTGAAACTGCCGATGCTCCGGCAATACTTGTTATAGCTACTGTTGTTAAAGTCGGAGGAGCAGTTAAGGTAATAAATGAAATTTGAGCTCCATAAGCAGTTCCAACACTATTAATTGCATAAGATCTTACATAATATGTTGTAGATCCTACAAGGCCGGTTATACTGCTTACAAAAGATCCTGTACCAACTCCTGTATCAACAATTTTGGGATTAGCAGTGGTAGGATTAGAGGTTGTACTGTAACAAATTCCTCGTTCTGTAACTGCAGCTCCGCCATCAGCTGTAACGTTCCCTCCAGTAACGGCTGTAAATGGTGTTATTGAAGTTGCAGCAGTTGTAGTTGCCAATGTGGCTAATACAGGAAGAGTTGTAAATGTTACTTCATTCCCATAAGAAGTAACAGCGTTATTTGTTGCATAAGCTCTGACATAATAGGTAGTTACCGGCGACAACCCTGTTAAATTACTTGTGAAAGTTCCAATACCTGTTGCCGGTGAAGCAACTAAAATTGAATTAGCTGTTGTCGGACCGGAAGCGATGCCATAACAAACGCCACGGGTTAAAATAGCAAAACCTGCGTCAGCAGTTATGTTTGCACCCGTTGTGGCCGAAATACCGGTAACCAATGTGGCAGCGTTAGTTGTAAGTGTTGCCAATGGTCCGGTAGCACCCCCCCAATAAGGGATGTTACTTGCATTGAGTTGCAAGTATTGTCCGGGTAGTCCTGCAGGAATCATCATCCAGGCTGTTCCGTTCCAATAAATCATATTTCCGGTTGCTGTTCCGGTTGGAAATCCAGCAACCCAGTTAAATCCATTGTCGTAATAAAATCCGGGTTTTACATCACCTGCAGTTGCGGTATTATAAACAATCATACCGGGCACATGTGCCGATAACGGTAAAAAACTGGCCGTATTGGTCAGTGCTAACCGGGGAATAAGAACACCTTTGTTGGTGAAATTAACATCGAGACCGGCATCTGCATTAGGTGCAGCTCCGGTAGAATTAATACCTACATTTTGTGAAAGAACAGGGAAACAAATAAGAAGAAGGATCAGAAAAGCGTACATGCGATTCATCAATCCATTTGTTGATGTTTTAGTAATTTTTTTCATATCTCATTTTGTTTATAAATATTTTGAATTTAAATTTTATTATTTTTAATTACTCCAGGTTGGAACACCTAGCGCGCTAATAACCAGTTTCTGACCCGGTAAACCGGTTGGAATCAGTACCCATGCAGTTCCATTCCAATACTGCATATCGCCATTGGAAGTACCTGCAGGAGGAAGTGTTGAAACCCATTTAGCTCCTGTGTTGTAATACAATCCAGGGATCACATCGCCTGCTGTTGCAGTGTTATAAACCATCATACCCGCCACATGAGCAGTCAAAGGAGAAGCTAAGGTTGTACTTGTAAGTGCAACTCTGCTAATGAGCAAGCCTTTTGTTGGAAAATTAATATCCAAACCAGCTGCCACATTGGGTTGCGTAGCACCTGTTGGACTCATTCCTACATTTTGAGAAAATCCTGTGATGCAAATCATCATTAGGATAAGAAGACTAATTAGTCTTTTCTCAAAAAGATACTGTAGAATTTCTTTTACTTTTTTCATCTTTTGATTTTGAATTTAATAGTATGATATATTTAATTGGTTCTTAATTGTTTAATTATACTTTTTCTGCAGGGAAATATTTACCCCCATTCATAATTATTTGTATTGCATTTTCAAGTTCGCTGATATTGCTTGATTTCAAAATATATCCCGCAACACCCAATTCAACCATTCTTTTATAATATTCTTCTTCGCCAAACATCGTATATATGAGTATCTTTAAATCAGGCATAATTTCCAACGCTTTTTCAGTTGCGTCTAATCCATTCATCTTCGGCATATCAATATCCATTAAAACTAAATCGGGTTTTTGAATAGCCAATAAGTCTAAAAAATCCAATCCATTTGAAGCTTCACCAACAACCACAGCAATGTTTTCCTTAGATATTATAGTTCTCAGTCCTTCGCGAAAGACCAAATGGTCATCAACAAGAATAATGTTTGGCTTAACAACTTGATTTGCAGTCATTTTTTTGTAATTTTTCAAAAACAATTTATAGTTCTAATATTATCTTAGCTTACATTGTAAAAGTAACAATCATATTTTTTTAAGAACTAGACTTAAGTGCGTAAAACAATTTACAATTAGGAGTATTTTTGTAGGTATAAAGAACCAGTAACTCTACTTAAAAAGTCCTAAAAGCATTTAGAAACAGTTTCTTAATGTATTTATCATTTAAATTAATCTCCCCGAGGTATTATAATCAAATCTGGGTTTCCACAATTGATCGTTTTTATTATTTCTTTCTCAATAATTCTTATCTGGTTTCGATTTCTTCATTCCAAATTTAAGAATCAGACCCACAACAATAAAAATAATAAGTATAATTAGCACTTCATTTAAAAATTCCATAGGAAAGGTTATTTGTTAAGTTTTATAGATCTAAATAGCATGTTATAAATTTATCGTCCGAAATTGATCATGTTTCTGCCGGGCAATTGAAAAGAAAAATACTTCTCGCCGTTCACAACCAGATTTATAGCCTTCTCAAGTTCATCTAAACCGCACGATTTCAATAAAAATCCAGTGGCGCCCACATCTATCATCTTGTACAGGTACTCTTCACTTTCGTGCATCGTTATAGCAATAATTTTAAGATCAGGTGCTATTAGAAGTGCCCTTTGAGTCGTTTCTATCCCATTCATTTTATTCATATCAATATCCATTAATATCAAATCCGGTTTATGAATTGCCAATAGGTCTAAAAAACCGACACCATCCGATGCCACTGCGATTACATCTCCAATGTTTTCGCTTTCAATCAGATTTTTTAATCCTTGTCTGAATAATTCGTGATCGTCAACAATAATTATCTTTGGCTTCATCGGTATGTATTTCAAATTTTTAAATTGCAATTATTGGATTTATCCCATGTAAAAACCTGAAACCTTTCCGTTTTTTGAGCTGGTTCATCCTCATTTTCGGTTTCTTCATTCAGTTCATCTCGTTCCTTTACCTTTGTGACTGCGTTACTGAATTTTTTCGAAAAATATCGTTCACCTTTCATTACTTTTTCAATGGCAGTTTCCAACTCATCTATTCCTGTTGTTTTTAGAATAAAGCCCACAGCCCCCAGCTCAATCATTTTGGCGCAATATTCCTCATTTGCAAAAACTGAAAAAGCAATAATCTTTATTTTTGGATTAATTTTCAGTCCATTTCGGGTAGCTTCAATTCCATTCATGCCGGGCATATCAATATCCATAAGCACCAAATCAGGCATGGTAACCGGCAATAATTCCAGAAACTCATTCCCGTTGGATGCTTCTCCTACTACGGTTCCAAAATCCTCAAAATTGATAATCGACTTAATTCCCTGTCGAAAAGTAAAATTATCATCAACAAGAATAATATCAGGCTTTTTAGTTTGATTGAATTGCATTCGTTATACGTTTTTGACTCTTGTGTTGGGACAAAAAAAAATTACAGCAAGATTTTGCTGTAAAATTATCAAAAAGGCATACCATTAAGAAGGCATAAAGAAGTATACTTCACTAACTAAGGAAGTAATTTATGTAGTTATAAAGTTGTAGAGACTATCGTATAAAAGAACTATATATGAATGTAGAACTGATTCTTGCTATATTTCAATGATTTTGTTTCTTAATGCAAAAAATATTAATTCCGGAGTATTTTTACTTACTGTTTTCTCGAGCAAATTAGAGCGATGACTTTTCACTGTTTTTGGACTTATAAACAGTTTTTCGGCTATTTCGTCGGTATTTAATCCCATACAAATTTGCTGCAACACTTCAATCTCCCGATCAGTTAAACCTTCATTTTTAATAGTTTTAGTCTCTTTTCTGCGTCCAAAATTACTGATGATTTTTCTCAGAATTTCATTTGAAAAATAGCTCTCGCCCATCATTACATTTCGAATTGCATTTTCCAGTTCATTTATACCACTGGTTTTCAGAATAAATCCTTTAACGCCACGATCAATCATTTTGTAATAATAATCTTCTTCGCTAAACATGGTAAAGGCAATAATTTTTAAATCAGGCATCAATTGTAATGCCTTTTCGGTGGCTTCCAGACCATCCATGTGTGGCATATCAATATCCATCAATACGATATCGGGTTTATGGTGTTTCAACAGTTCTATTAACTCTAGACCGTTGGAAGCCTCCCCAAGTACGGCAGCTACTTTTTCTGATGTAAGTATTGAAATTAACCCCTGACGAAAAATCAGGTGGTCATCAACAATAATAATGGTTGGTTCCTTAATTTCTGCATTCATGCAACAAAAGTATTAATAATTTTGTATATTTATTAGTTTATCTATCAAATATTTATTACAAATTGATAATTAACGCCTAAATCCTGTTGACTGGAAAGGTTTAATTTACCTCCGATATTTTCAATCCGGTTTAGGAGATTGAATAATCCGAGCCCTTTGTGTTTTTCAAAAGTTTCCTTCAGGTCAAAACCAATTCCATCATCTTTGTATTTTATGTTAAGGGTAGTTACTGAACAATCAATAATAATCTCAATATTCTTAGCACCTGAATGCTTGATAGAATTATTAATACATTCAATCACGGCACGGTAAAGCGATGCCTCAACTTCCGGTTCAAGCCGTTTATTTAAATTACTTTCAAACACGAAATTTATTTCCGAGCTTTGACTTATTTTCTCTATAAAGCTTTTTATGGCAGAATTTAAGCCGTAATTTGTCAACAGATGCGGACTTAATTTTCCGGAAACTTCCCTTACAGTGGAAAGAGCCTCTTCCAGAATCTCTTCCGCCTTATGAATAATTTCTATTCGTGATTCGTCCGTTTTCGACCGTTCCGACCATTGCAGATAAAGTTTAATGGTCGAAAGTAACGGCCCTAAACCATCGTGCAATTCCTTAGAAAAATACGCTTTTTCGGATTCTTCGGTTTCAATAATTGCTTTTACAATATTCTTCTGGACTTGTTTTTTTTCGGTAATATCATGAATTACACCGTATACCATTTTTTCTTTTGCCACATAATTCAGAAGCACCTCCACCGAAATCACCGAAAGATCTTTTCTAAAACATTCAAGTTCGATAGTTAAACTTCTGTTCACAAAATCATTAGTATATAAAATAGTTTCAAGTTTTTCAGTGTTATCTGATGATATCAAACTGGTTAATTTAATTCCTTCCAGTTCCTTACCTTCATACCCGAAAATATCATAAACAGCTTTATTTAGATACTCTAAGCTTCCATTGTTACAAATAAAAATACCATCGTTTATGTTTTCCGAAAGCAATTTGTATTTCTGATTGCTGATTATAAGCAAAGCTTCTATCTTTTTTCGGGCGGTAATATCTTTATTACTACCACGCGTCCCTTTAAAGATTCCCGCATCATCAAAAACAGGTTGACAAAAATGACCAATCCATCGTATTGTTCCATCTTTCCGGATAATTTTGTATTGTATTTCATGTTCGCAAACATGAGCATTCATTTCGGTTTGTTGATGTTCGGAAAAATCATGCATATCATCCGGATGAATAATATCATACATTAAGTTTCTGTTGGCTATAAAATCTTCTGGTTTATAGCCCGTCATGCGTTCACAAGATGGAGAACAATATAACATAACATCGTTGTGGTCAATCCAAAACTCCCAGTTTGCAGCAAAATCGGCCACCGTGCGGTATTTTTCTTCGGCAATCTTTATTATTTCATGGGAATTATGCAATTCAACAGTTCTTTCCTTTACTCGTTGCTCCAGTTCTTCATTCATTTTCACTAGTGCTTCCTCCGCATTTTTTTGCAGTGTAATATCCTGCACCAATGAAATCACCGAACTCATTTTTCGGCTTTCATCCAGCAATACTGAGTTATACCAAACAGTTTCTATTATTTCGCCCGCTTTGGTAACATTTCGGTTTGAACTAACCAACGTTTGTTCTACTCCACTAGTCAATCGTATCATTGCACCGGCTACAATCGGAATATCTTCTTCGTAAATCAGATTCAACGTTTCGATTCGTTTTCCCAATGTTTCCTCTTTTGTATATCCAAAAATATGTTCTGCTTCGGCTGACCATTGGGTTACAATAAAGTCGGAATCCCATTCCACAACTCCCAATGGCGAATTTTCAAAATGAAATTTCAAACGTTGTTCGCTTTGGCTTATTGCTTCTTCATGTTGTTTCCGTTTGGTTATATCCTGAATGGTTCCTACCAATGAAATTACATTGCGTTTATTATCAAAGTCTACTTTTCCTAATCCGAGCACCCATCTCACTTCCCCGTCCGACTGGCGGACTATCCTGTACTCATTATTAAATTCGGCACCTTTGGATAAAACTTCATCTGCCAAGTAGTGATTCATGAACTGTCTGTCATCCAGATGAACCAGATCCAGCCAACCTTTCATGTTTTTATCATAATTTTCGTCAATCCCGAAAATCTGATTCAACACTTCGGACGATTCCCATTTATTACTTACAAAATCTGCTTTATAAGAACCAATAAATGCGGCGCGTTGCGATTCCCTGAAGAAATATTCACTTTCGCGCAATGCTTCTTCCAACTTTTTGCTTTCTGTAATATCATGAATTATTGAAAACAATGCAATTTTTCCATTATACTCCAACGGACATGAATAGACTTCCACATCTCTGATTTCAGCATTTGAGAGACGATGTTTAAAAATGAAATGATTTTGAATTTCGTTTTTAGCGTTTTGCATCTTGGAGATGGCTTCTTCTTTTGAAATCAGATTGATATCCGAAACATATTTCGTGAGAAACTCATCATAATTCCAACCATAATAATCACAGGCTGCCTGATTCACATCTTTTATCTCGGCTGTATCGGGATCAATAAGCATCATGATAGATAAGTTTCTTTCAAATATTGCCCGATACCGTGCTTCGCTCTGTCGAAGCAAATCTTCTGCTTTTTTTCGTTCGGTGATATCAACTGCCTGAATCAATCCCATGGTTTCACCATTGATTTCTATCAGGGTTAATGACATTAACACATTTACAAGATTTCCGGTTTTTTTTCGGATAACTACTTCTAAATTCTCTATAGTCTTGCCTTCACGAAGTGTGGTCATCCATTTATCCCTGTCTTCAGGATTTACCAACAAATTCAATTCGACAGATGTATGTCCGACAACTTCCTCTCTTGAATAACCAATAAGAGAAAGGTAAGCTTCATTTATATTTACCGATCTTCCATCGGAAAGACTGAATATATTAATACTCATCGGGCTAAAATTGAAAGCTTTTGAAAAGCGTTCTTCACTCTCTTTTATGGCTATTTCGTGTTTCTTTCGCTGGGTAATATCATGCAAAAAAACAACAAACTGTCCTCCTTCAATACTTTGGAATTGAACATTTGCTTCAATATCAAAAAAACTTCCATCTTTTCGCCGGTGCTTTGATTCAAAATGATCTTCTCCTTTTACAATTATATTCTTTATTCGCGATTCTATTTCATCTGCGCTTTCAACAAATTCAATATCAGCTATTTTCATGGTCAGAAGTTCTTCTTTCGAATAACCACTCATACGGCAATAGCTCTCGTTTACTTCCAAAAAACATCCGTTCATATCAGTAATCCAAAAACCATCCATGGCCGATTCTAAAATGGCTTTGCGTTGTGCCTCGCTCTTTCTCAGCACTTCCTCGGCTTGCCGGTGTTCCAGTTCACTGGCGGCACGTATGGAAACCTGCTTCAATACCAATTCAGTAAACTTAATATCCACCAGCGGTTTTCGCCCAATTACTGCAATTAGTCCAATGGCTGTTCCTTCCGACCCCCAAAGTGTTATGCCGGCATAACTTTCGGCAACCATTTCCTGCAATACTTCATCCTGTGGAAACAAGTTGCGAACCTTATTCGGGAAACAACAAACCTGCTGTCCCGAAACTTTACCACAAGGCGTATCTTCAAGTGCGTACCGGACATTATCTTCAAATTTACCATCGAAATATACGGCTACGGTTTGAGCTTCTCTTCCTTCTTCCATTAGCTTGTCGATGCATACATAATCTACACCAAGGGATTTATAGAGGTATTCGGCCAGTTCTTCAAAGAAATCATGTCCCGTTTTTGACCAACTGTAACCAAGCAAAAATGATTGAGTATCCTCAATCTGTATCTCAATAGTGATGTCAGTGGCTGCCAAGAGTATTTGAATAGTATTTTCGAACTTCGTAATAGAGAGAGCTATTTTGAGGAATAATCGTTGTCCGTTTGGTTGGAATATCTTTACTTCACAAATCTGTCTGGTTCTGGTTTCAATAAGTTTTGACAAGCAATTCTGAAATTTTTCCTTGCTATCGTTCAGGATAAATTTTTCAAACTTAGTCTTAATCAACACACTTCTGTTCACTCCCAACAAAGTTGTACCGGTCAGATTTGCTTTTTGTATAACTCCTTCCAAATTGAGCGTAAAATAACCATACGGAGCAAATTCAAAAAGATCGTTGTACTTATTGTCAAATTTTTCCTGAATAAAATGAGATGAACGCAATTCAGCATTCTGCATTTCCATCTCCAATTGATGTACCTGCAATTCGTGTAGCAGTTTCAGATCATCGGCGAACGCAAAAGGACTACCTGTAACTGATTGTTCAAGTTTCAACTTCTCTTCGGCAAGTCTTATTTTCAATGCTTCGTTTTCTTCGCGAAGTTGCTCGAAAGTAAGTTCATCGGGATTATGTAATGTTGTCTCCATATTCGTTGTTTATACCTGACAGGTTTTAAAACCCATACCTGACAGGTTTTAAAAACCTGTCAGGTATAAAGGTAAAATTAAAATTCTAACCATTCTTCAATTGGAATTACATCCAATTTCTTATCGTGCATATATCTGAAATTTGCTTCATTATCGAACCAACCCATCACCCGTTCACGTTTAAGTTTCGTGGGCTTAACCGATATGCAGGTCAGATAACTACTCCACGGATATTCCATGGGGTGACTGCAAAAACCATGTTGATTCGGATTATTATGTATGTATAGAATCACATTTTTAAAATAAGCTTCGTTATCAATCAACTTCCGCCTGAAAGGTCGTTCGAATAATGCCCCGTGCCGTTTGAACCGTTTATTAATTGCCTTGGTGTAGGCATTAAACAAGTTCGAAAAATGTTGGTGCATCGGTTTTCCTTCTTCAGACCTGACAGGTTTTCTTCTTCCATACCTGACAGGTTTTCAAAACCTGTCAGGTATGGAAGGTCCGCATCATCTTTTATCCTCACCAACAGATGAAAATGATTCGGCATCAAAACCCAGGCAAGCGTATCGGCCACGGGCGAAATATATTTATCGTACAAGCCCAGAAAGTGTTCGTAACTCTCGGGCTGTTCGTAAAACAGATTGCAACTATTAATTCCACGGTTATAAATGTGGTAATAACAGCCTTTTTCGAGTGTTTCAAACTTCTGCATACTACTTCCTTTTTTACCTTCCATACCTGGCAGGTTTTCAAAACCTTTGTTACGATGGAAAAAACACAACCCCCTAATGAAAAAAAGTTTATGTTTTGTTCGTCAAATTTATACATTTTTTTTCATTTTATTCATTCCGTTATACATATTTACAATTAATTCACAATGACTTGTACCGCTATATCCCTTTGTGATTATTAGTTATTCAATATCAGGCTTTAATTTAGCATTTTTATATCTCCAAATGTTTGTTTCTTTATCCCCTTTTCAGTATAAATAATGTCAAATGCAAGCCGTTATTAAACATTCTGAACAAAAAGTCTGCTTCACCTTTACATTAATTTTACTCAATAATCAATATCTTTTAAAATTTAAAGTCAGGAAATTTACAACAAACCCATTGTTTGTTCATTAAAAAAGGATGCTTTATTAGAGCATCCTTTTTTAATGAATAGTTTTTAAGAGAAAGATTTACACCGATATCTATTCTATATTATCCGACTTTTTGATGTAACGAACAGGATAATAAGCCGCCAAAAATCCCATAAAAATAACGGTAACAAACACCAATACGATATCCAACATATTGGTTACAACGGGATAAGCATCAACCACATATCCGGTTCCAAGCTTAACAAAACCGAAGTGTTCCTGCAATAAACAAAGTACTGTTCCGATTCCAATTCCTCCAAATGCTCCAACCAACGAAATCAACCAACCTTCGAAAAGAAAAATTTGTCTGATCAGTTGATTATTGGCTCCGAGATTCCGTAAAGTATCAATATCTGCTTTTTTGTCAATGATGAGCATCGACAGCGAACCGATTATATTAAAACTGGCTATCAGCAAAATAAAACAAAGAATGAGATACGTAATCCATTTCTCTATTTTCATGATTTTGAAAAAACTTTCCTGTTGTTCATACCGGTTTTTTACCTGAAATCTGCCGCCAAGTAATGCTTTAATTTGTTTCTGAACTTCGGGTTGCTTTACCCCGGCTGCCAGTTTCAATTCAACTGAAGAAACTTTGCTTTTTTCGTATTCAAATAAATCACGGGCTAATTCGATGGAAACCAGCACATAATGATCGTCGTACTGCAACTGCTTTACCGAAAAAATGCCCGAAACAAACGTGCCAATTTGATTAAAACTATTTTCAGGTCTCAATAAATTGATTTTAGAAGTCCGTTTGGGAGCATAAATATAAAGCGGATCGATAAAATGTGCGTTCAAACCTAACGTACTTGCCACACCAACCCCGGGAACAGCACGCTGAAAAGCTCCATCAAATAACTGGAATTTGCCATCGTACATAATGCTGTCTATGTGTGTCATTTTCTCAAAGTCACTACTCACGCCTTTGATAGTTGCGGGCATTTGTTTGTCTTTAAAGCGGAGTAACGCATTTTCTTCAACCACTTCAGTGAAACAAGCCACCGATTTCATTTTCCTCAATTGATTGAATTCAATTGAATTAACATCAAACGTTTTTCCCTGAGTTAATGTAATTTTCAAATCCGGATCAAAGGATGAAAACATATCGGTAATAAGCGATTCGAAACCATTAAACACCGACAACACACACACCAATGCCAGGGCTCCTACTGCTACACCGGCAGCCGAAATCCCCGAAATAATATTGATGGCATTGTGCGATTTTTTGGAAAACAAATAGCGGCGGGCAATCCTGAATGAAAAGGAAAGTCCGCTCAATTTATGTTTAAATGAAAATTCTATCTCTGACATATTCTTCTAAAAGTCCCCTATCGGGGGATTTAGGGAGCTAAAGTTCAATCACTTCGCCTTCTTTCAACGGTGATGGCGGGTCGCTTTTCAACAAATTATCAATGTTTTCCAGGTAATCCAACGAATCATCGACGTGGAAATACAATTCCGGCACAATGCGCAACTGATGACGAACCCGTTTGCCCAAATCAAACCGAATAGAATTTTTATCTTCCAGTACTTTAGTCAACACTTCGGCAGACTTATTACTTGGGAAAATACTCAAATAAGTACGTGCAATTCCTAAATCGGGACTAATCCTCACATTACTAACGGTTATTAAAGTGCCGTGTAATTCACGGGCATACAACAAAAAGATTTCTCCCAATTCTTTCTGCAACATCCTCGATATTTTTTGTTGTCTTGTAGTTTCCATTTTTTTAGTTTTCTATTTTATTAATCATTTCTTTTGCATCCAACTCTATTTTGGAAAATGCAAACCATTTTTTAGCCAAATCTTTCAGCGAAGCGCCAATATGATAAACCGTTTCGTTGTCGATTATCAGAAACCTGTCGTGTGATTTTGTAAATAATTTCACTGCAATCGGTTCATATTGAGCAATATATTTCTCCAAATCTTGCTGAAAGTGTTTAGAATTTGTTGAAGTAAAAATTGTTGCAGTTACACCTTTGGTTCTTTTTGACAGGAGCATTAAAACACTTTCATCCACATAATTGTCAATTAAAATGATAGATTTCTTAGCCGATTTCACTAAATCAGTAGCAAATTTCCATGCATCAAAAATTTGTCCCTCATAAAAAATTCCTTCGTGTGGCGGAAGTGATGTTTTATCAATAAGTCAAATTTCTGGTCGTGTTCCAATATCTTTTTTTCAATTCTGTCTATCCGATTATTAAGCACATAACCTTTCATCAAATATTCTTTGAGAATGCTGTTTGCCCAAATGCGGAACTGTGTAGCATTTTTTGAGTTAACCCGATAGCCTATGGATAATATGGCATCAAGATTATAAAACTTAGTAGGATAGTTTTTCCCATCAGCTGCAGTTAGTTCCAAAATGGAACATACTGAACTTTCATTCAACTCACCTTCATTAAAGATGTTCTTGATATGTTTAGAAATAGCTTGCCTTAAAGTGCCAAAAAGTTCTGCTATTTGCGCTTGCGTCAGCCAAACAGTTTCATTTTCAATTCTCACTTCTAATTGTGTAGAATCTTCTGATTGATAAAGAATTATTTCGCCGTGGTTATTCATTGTATCAGTTCTTTAAGTCCCCTATCGGGGGATTTAGGGGGCTCGCCACTCAAACCCGTCCTTCGTATCTTTTATTTCAAAACCAAGCGCGGTCAATTCATTACGTATTTTGTCGCTGGTTGCCCAGTCTTTGTTTTGTTTAGCTTCCAAGCGCATGTTCAACAGTAAATCAATGGCTTTTTTGTACGCTTCATTTCCGTTAGAAGCTTCATCTTCAGCTTTCAAACCTAAAATGTCTTCGATAAACAGTTTGAAAACTGATTTTAATTCTTCCAAATCAATGGCAGAAACGGTTTCCTTGCCATCGTAAACCAGATTAATGGCTCGCAGTGCATCAAACAAATATGAGATCACAATCGGAGTATTCAAATCGTCGCACATTGCTTCCTCACATTTGGCACGCAGTCCGGCTGTTTCAACCGAAGAAGTAGCCGAAAAGGACAGTTTTTGCAGACGTGCATAACCTTCCATCAATCGACTCAACCCTTTTTCAGAAGCTACTAAGGCTTCGGAGCTAAAGTCAACCGTACTACGATAATGTGCTTGCAAAATAAAGAAACGAACGGTCATCGGACTGAACGGTTGTGTCAACAACGGATGATTTCCGGTGAAAAACTCTTCAAGTTTAATGAAATTACCCAGCGATTTTCCCATTTTCTGGCCGCCAATGGTAATCATATTGTTGTGCATCCAGTATTTCACACTGTCTTTGCCCAAACCGGCTTTATTCTGAGCAATTTCGCATTCGTGGTGAGGGAACATCAAGTCCATGCCACCGCCATGAATATCAAATTCTTCACCTAGATATTTTGTTCCCATGGCCGAACATTCCAGATGCCAACCCGGAAAACCTTCGCTCCACGGCGCTTTCCAATGCATAATATGTTCCGGCGAAGCTTTTTTCCACAAGGCGAAATCAACACTTCTGCGTTTCTCAGATTGTCCGTCCAGTTCGCGGGTGGAATCAAGCATATCTTCAATATTCCGACCGGAAAGTTTGCCGTAATTATTGGTCTGATTGTACTTTTCAACATCAAAATAAACCGAACCTTCGCTTTCGTAGGCAAATCCGGCATCTAAAATTTTTTGAACAAAATCAATTTGCTCCATGATATGCCCTGAAGCATGCGGCTCAATACTTGGCGGCAACACGTTCAACGCTTCCATGGCTTTGTGGTAACGATTTGTGTAATACTGAACCACTTCCATCGGTTCCAGTTCGTCCAATCTGGCTTGTTTAGCAATCTTATCTTCGCCACTATCGGCATCATTCACTAGATGACCAACATCAGTTATATTGCGGACATAACGCACTTTGTAGCCCAAATGTGTCAGATAACGAAAAACAATATCAAACGTAATGGCAGGCCGGGCATGTCCCAAATGTGCATCACCATAAACGGTTGGTCCGCAAACATACATGCCAACTTTGTTATCGTGAAGTGGAACGAATTGTTCCTTTATGCGGCTTAATGTGTTGTAAATAAATAATTTCATTTTAGATTGACGATATACGATTTTAGATTGACTATTTTGGATTATTTTAGATTGATTTTCACTATTAACCGACAAAAATCGAATTTTGCCAGATATTATTTTTAACTACCTGTATTTCTGTTTGTTACGGATTCTAATTTCAATTTTCAAAAACCTACCCCCTCAAAATAACGACATTTGTACAGTTGTTGGGCTT
>JBBQMQ010000014.1:0-21410 GCA_038329115.1 Bacteroidales bacterium | reverse complement strand
TAGTCCCTAGGGGAGTCGAACCCCTCTTTCCAGGATGAAAACCTGGCGTCCTAACCGATAGACGAAGGGACCTTTCGGTCGTTATTGTTTGAGAGTTGTTGCTCTCAATTGCGGCTGCAAATATACGGCACTTTTTTGAATTGACAAAGCCTTTAGAGTAAATATTTGAATATTTTCATAAAATGCTATTTATCAATTCATAAAATGTAAATCAACATTGAATTTTGACTGATATGTGCGTTTTTTGATGGGATATTTCGTTACATTTGCAGTCATATTCTACAAGTTATGCAAGTAAAGACCCGCGGAATTATACTCCATTCAGTAAAACACACCGATTCGACCAGCATTATTACTGCTTATACCGAACAATTCGGAAGAGCGTCGTACATGGCTTATGGCGTCAATAAAAAGAAATCGGTTTGCCGGGCTGCTTTATTACAACCGCTGTCACTTGTAGACATGGATGTAATTCATTTACCGGGCAGAGATTTGCAGCGGATTAAAGAATTGCAGATTGATTATCAATTCATCGGATTGCCGTTTGATCCACTTAAAAATGCTTTAGCATTGTTTCTATCGGAGATGCTTTACCGGACTTTGCGTCAAAACGAAGCGGACGAAAGTTTATTCTTATTTCTGGAGAATTCGATTCAGCAGCTGGATTGCTGCGAAGATGGAATTTCTAATTTTCATTTGGTATTCTTACTTAAACTGACACGTTATTTAGGATTTGAGCCAAACAGGGATGAAGGAGCTTTCAGATATTTTGATTTAATGAATGGAATATTTCAAAATGAGAAGCCATTGCATGTTCACTATCTTACACCAGAGCTTTCCGTCGATTTTGCGACACTTTTGCATTTGGACTATAAAAGTATGAGTCAACTTGTTCTATCGAGGGAGAAGCGGTCTAAATTAATCGAGAGCGTTGTGGAATATTATCGGTTGCATATTCCCGATTTTAATGGGATACATTCTCTTACAGTATTGAAAAGTCTGTTTGATTAACCGGCAATAAATTTTTACCGGTTGTTGGAATAAATGATTAGTTTATCTCCAATTTTAATCTTATTTTCCGATTTGTGATTCCATTCCTTTAAATCATCTATTTTACAGCCATATTTTTTGGCAATACTGTAATAAGATTCACCAGAATGTACTTTATGGGTGAACTTTTGGCCCTGATCTTTTGCAGATGTTTTTTCAGAATTTCCTGATGGAGCTGTCAGATAGAGTTTCTGTCCGGCTTTTATTTTGTTGCTCTTGAGCTTATTAATCTTTTTTAGATCGTCAATTGATACATTGTTATCTTTTGCAATAGTAAATAAACTCTCGCCTTTTTTTACTTCGAGTGGTTCAACGGAAGCAACTTTGCGCAAAGAAGATTTTTCAACAATGTCCTTTTGAACAACTGGTTTAGGTTGTTCCTCGACAAGCTGTTTTGTGGATTCTGTGGTTAGATTTAAAGTCAGATTTTGTCCCGGTTTGATAGTATTCTTATCAATATTATTCCATTTTTTTAATTGATCGATGGTTATATGATATAAGTTGGAAATGCTAAACAACGTTTCACCTGCTTTTACCAAATGAGTAGCAATTGATGCCATTGATGCATTTGTAACCACGCTTTCTTCTTTTAAAGCGATAGTAGACACTTTTGGAGCTTCGATAGGTTTATTTTCTGCCAATAGAACCTGTTCTACAATTGTTATGGAGTCTTCATCCTTAACTTTTAAACGTTGTTTTGGATTTATTTTGCTACCTTTTATATTGTTTTTTCGTTTCAGTTCTGCAATTGAAACTCCAAATTTATGAGCAATAGAAGTCAATGTTTCTCCTGATTTAACACGGTGGAATTCTGCCGGTATTATTTTTTTTGTTTGACGGGTAGTTGTGGTTGGCTGAATAGCAGAAATATTGGATTCAACCACTGATGTTTTTCTGAATGCCACATTCGGTGCTACTGCCAGCAAGTGATTGTTATAAATCACCCGGTTTGCTTTGATAAAACGTTTTTTATAATAATCTTCATCCGATTTGGATATAATCACTCCATCACCAACTGACGCGTGAATAAATTCGAAATTGCCATCTTGTTTAGCCGCAACTACTATCCCAACATGACCAACACGATGACTCCTTCTTCGTCCCGAAAAGTAAACTAAATCCCCTGTTTTTAACTGATCGCGTTGAACACTATCAAACTGTTGTGCCTGATCTTCCGATGATCTGCCTAAATCATAACCGAAATTCCGGTAAACATACGATGTGAAGCCCGAACAATCAAACGAAGAAGAGCCTCCAGAACCGTAGTGATAAGGAGTATTAAGAAACAGTTTGCCGTAATTTACAACCGAATCGGTTAGGGAAATTTGATTGGAAGATAAATAATCTATTTTTGTTGAATCAGAAGGCGAAGTTGTACGATTTGCTTCCGAAAGCTTTTGAGCTGTCGAAAAATGAAAGAAGAAAGATATGAAAACTAAAAGGAGTAATTGTGTTTGAATACGCATAAATATATATTCAGCTGATTATTGAGTACTTGCAAAGATATATTTTTTGAATTACAAATCGGGAGCAATTTTTTCTTTTTAAAAAAAAAAAAGTTATTCTTTTCAGAAATCATCAAAATTTAAGCAGGCACCGTTTTCATTAACCTTGAGCTCTACTTTGGCCCCTAAAACCAATGGCAGATTGTATTCCACATGACCGGCAGGGAAATTAAAGCAAACGGGATAATGATATTCGCTCACAGCATTAGAAATGATTTCAGAAATGGTTTGCAGCATGAGCGGATCTTCGTCACAATCGCTGAACTGGCCGACAACAAGTCCGGATAATTGCGCCAAAGCACCACTAAAACGCAGGTTTTGCATCATGCGATCAATGTGGTACGGTTTTTCGGCTACATCTTCTATAAAAAGAATATTATTCCGGTATTGCAAATCAAACTGACTTCCCCGCAAGCCCATTAGTACCGAAAAATTGCCACCAATAAGTTTTCCTGTGGCAGTTCCAATTCGGTTAAATGGTTGCGCAGGAATTTCATAAGTGGGTAATTTTCCGACTAGAATGTTGTGTAATTGAACCACCTGCTCGGAATCGGCGGGCAATTCGGTAAGATGTTTGGCCATAATCCCATGGATTGACGCAATATTGAGATTGGAAATGGCATTGTGCAAAATGGTAATATCGCTGAATCCAATCAACCATTTTTGATATTTTGAAAACTCTGTAAAATTCAGTTTGTCAATAATTTGCGAAATTCCATAACCACCACGACTACACAAAATGGCTTTTACATCGGTGTCATCTAATGCAGCTTGCAAATCAGCAATCCGTTGTTCGGCTGTTCCGGCAAAGCGTCCGTATTGAGTCCGCACAAATTCGCCTTCTGTAACTTGAAAGCCCCAGGTATCCAGCACTTTTTTTGCACCATCAATAAATAATGCATCGATAGTCCCCGAAGGAGAAACTATGCGTATCTGGTCGTTGGGTTTGAGGAATGGAGGTGTCATGCTTCGGTAGAATTGATGAAACACAAAAGTAGTAAAATTTCGCATTCAAACTAGCAAAATTGGCGGTACGACACTATTAAAAGTCATACCGCCAACCTCCTATTGGACAGAATTTATTTTATTCCTTAATTATCTTGATTGTCCTGCTCCCAATTTTAGTAAAGAGTAATCCTTTGTTCAATGTGCTTAAATTCAACATATTTTTGCCGGGATTCAAATTCTGTTGTAACAGCAATTGGCCCATTGCATTATAAATGTAAACTTCTTGGCTTTCTTTCAATGTTATTGCTAAATTATCCACTACAGGATTTGGATAAATACTTAATACATTGTTTTCCAGGTCAGGAATGTTGGTGCTTTCCACCGTGCTTTTAAGCATTAAGTCGGCATTTACTGTAGTGCTGCCTGAAGTCAGGCTTACAGGATATTCAGCTATGGCAGCCGCTGTTTCGGAGACAACTTTATAATTGTTCAAAGCAATGTTTTCGAATGCGTAATTACCATAAGCATCAGTTATTGTCCAGGCCACCGCTTCGCCGGCAGGGTTCAGCAATAAAACCGGAATATTAACCGCAATATTGGCTGCAACTTGTGCGTTAACTTTCGCCATTCCATTTACAGCCATTACCGTATCTTTCAAAGCCGTAGTTTCAAAAAAGATATTTCCGTAAATTTTACCTGTTCCAACCGGCATTTTATAATTCCTCAATTCTATTGTCAGGTATTCAATATTGCCGTTCAACGTCAAATAATCAGAGTTTTTAAAGAAAATCTTATTAATGTAGAATGTAGGCAGATAATTCTTGTAAAGAGTTATGTCTGGAATAATATAGACAGTATACTCATCCTGCGGCAAGCCGGTAAATACAAATGATCCATCGGTAATAGGATACGAAGTGATTGCTTTTAGGTAGTTCCGTTCAAATAAAACTGCAGAACCGGATTTCATCAATTCATTTCCAGCCATAGCTTTGCCGGCCAACGAAAAAGTTTCTTTTACAGTTAACAGCTCATAGCAGGTTGCGATACCGGTAATAGGACATAAAACGGACATGGTGGAATCTTTCTTTAAATCATAACCGCCAAACCGTACTTTGTCGCCAATTTTGAGGTTTATAGTTACAATGCCATTTGTAAAAGGAACAACATCTTTGTTTTCAAATTTATAAAGGCGTGTATACGAGTAAAGTGCTGAGATTTGTTTGATGAATAATTGCCCGGTGCAACCATCAATGCCTGCAACCACTACGCCTTCTTTGTCCATAATACAACCAGGAGGAGGAGGAGGAGTAACATTTCTCAATTCGTAGCATGTTGCTATCCCAACAATACGGCATGGGTAGGTTGTGGTTAAATCGTTCTTGACATAATAACCTCCAAAGATTACTTCGTCGCCTTCTTTCAAGCCATTCGCAATCGGATATACGGTTGTAGAACTGCCAGAATTACCAACAATAGTACTTCCTGCAATTTTTATAGAATACAATTGACGTACCGAACTGATTGGCGAGTATTCCTGAATGAATAACTGTCCTTCACAATTTACCACTACGCCTTTTTTATTCATAATGCAATTTGTGGTATCCATCTTTTCATAGCAAGTTGCAACGCCGACCGTAAAACATAACTTCACAGCACTGTAGTCGATTGCAGTTTTGTAACCGCTAAACTTTACGCGGTCGCCGGCTTTCAGGTTGGTTGCTGTGGGGCTAATGACATAGCGCTGAGGAAAAGCAGTCATTACACGGGTGTCTTCAATAAGCAGTTTTCCGCTGCAACCATCCACACCTGCTATTACTATTCCATCTTTGTCCAATGTACATGGTGGAGTTCCCACTACTGTATAATATTCCACAATATTATAACATGGAGTGGTAATGCATTGAATCTTTGTACCTTTGAATTTGACAGTCGTGCCTATTGGAAGCAATTTATCCCTGATTTCAAAAATCTCACCGGTGGTATTGTCTTTTAAAATCGAAGAATTTATGTTCGCTCCGGTTACCACACCCATTCTATCCATGGTGCAGCTTATTACATTGATGGTTTTTATCAAAGCGCCATCGAAATATATTTCTGTATTTCCTGAAAAAGTCCCTAAATTAATTGTTGCCTTGAATTTTGAAATTACCTGGGTACACATCATTCCCAAAGCCGGAAGATTTTTTTTGGAAACATAAACCTTGTTGCCAGCAACCGACTCTTTTGCAAGAAAATAATCTGGACATCCGTCGTTGGATACATAAACATAAACCAGATAAACGCTATCAGTTGCAGTGGGATTAGAGGGATAAACCTCGGCGTAATTCTGTTGAGGAGGCGTGGTCTGCGACGAGGCAGAAAGGAAACTTAAGATGCTGATTGCAAAAAGCAGCATTGTTTTGAAGTGTAGTAGTTTTTTCATAATTGTAATTTTTTAAAGCAGCCTTTTTTGAATTGACATTTTTCAATTTCTACATGAGTGGAAAATCCATTTTTGTGTTGTAGATTCTCTATCATTTAATGTACAGATGCAATTGGAAATTAATCCGTTGCATCTACAACAGGCAAATACCATTATAATTTACTTGGGGCAAATATAAAACATTAATTTCAGAATAAATGTTTTATTTAGTCAAAGATTTATACCGGGCACTTGTGCTTGTATTTTTCAATACCTCAGCCACTTCCACATTTCTTTCCAGGTTGCTTTTTTGCCATACATCAAAATTCCTGTTCGGTAAATTTTGCCAGCCATCCATGTTGTTCCAATAAACGTAAAAATCAAAATTGATATTGAAAGTATGATTTGCCAAATGGGAACATCAAATGGAAGCCGCACCATCATCACAATGGGTGAGGTAAACGGAATCATGGAACACCAGAAAGCTAATGGTCCGTCGGGATTTTGAGCGCTATAAATGGCTGCATAAATGGCGAAAATAATTGGTAAAGTGAGTGGTAAAGAAAATTGTTGTGTATCCGTTTCGCTATCAACAGCCGAACCAACAGCCGCAAAAAGGGAAGCATAAAGCAAATATCCGCCTAGAAAATAAACTACAAACAAAACGATGATTTGCATAAAATCGAAACCATGCAACATCGAAAATAATTGTTGAATCTCACTTGGGCTGGATGTGACTGCCATTCCTCCCTGCATCCCCATTTGATTGGCTTGTTGCAAAGCATTGATATCGACGCCACCGCCCATAAAACTTCCCACAGCAGTTGAAATAGCAAGAGTGAGAATAACCCACATCAAAAATTGGGTGAGTCCAACCATGGCAATTCCTATGATTTTTCCCATCATGAGTTCGAAAGGTTTTACCGACGAAATCATCACTTCAACAATTCTACTTGTTTTTTCCTGAACCACACCACTCATAACCTGAGCACCGTAAATGATTATAAACATGTAAATTACAAATGCTGAAATCATACCTATGACTAATGCCAACTCAGCCGAACCTTCTTTTTCCTGACCATTTTCGCCCCATTTTATTGTTGGAATATCAATATCAGTTTGCGATTTTTCCACCATTTCTTTCAGATTCGGAATATTGTAAGCCGCCAGTTTTTGTTGCTCCACATATTTATTCAACAATCCTGAAATGTAAGTTTTCAGCTCCAAATTTACCTGTTTCTCAGAATAAAGTGTTGCCGCTTTTGGAGTTTTTGACAAATCGCTGGAAATTAAAAGCAAAGCCGTGAATTCATTCTCATCTTTTTTTGAATTTTCGGTTTTGATTTGTTCAACCGGTTTATCCACGAAGTCAAACACATACGTTTCATTGTTTTTCAGTACTTCGTGGTACAAATTTGTCCGGTCAATCACCACAATATGCTTTTTTGCGTCATCTTTAATGCTTGATAACCAAAGCGGAACTGAAATCATACCGGCAAAAAGCAGTGGTGTCAGAAATGTGAGAATGATGAACGATTTCTTCATCACGCGGGTTGTGTATTCCCGTTTTATAATTAAGCTGATTTTTGACATAATCTATAAATTAGCCCCCTAACCACCCGAGGGGGGAATAGAGAGAAGATTGTTTTGTGAATTTTGACCCCAAACCCAAAAGGGGCTTAAAGATTAGATTGTTGGATTTATTAATATTTTCTTATTCCCCTTCAGAGGGTTAGGGGGCTTGTTATCATTATCTTTTTACTGTTTCGATAAAAATGTCGTTCATGCTAGGCAAAAGTTCTTCAAAACTCATAATCTCGGTTTGTTTAATTATGTCGCTCAACAATAGATTGTTACCGCCAATAAATGATTTTTTAATGATGCTTTCCATAAAATCATTCTTATTTGTTTCATTAATTATTTCAAAATCGGAATTCCCCAGAATGGGCGAAGTTGAAATAACTTTATATGTTTTTGTGGCAAATGATTTTTTTATTTCACTGACTTTCCCCTGTAAAACAATCTTTGCATTATCTACCAACGAAATATTTTCGCAGAGATCTTCTACTGTTTCCATGTTGTGAGTTGAGAAAATAATCGTAGCACCTTTATCGCGCAAATTGAGGATTTCACGTTTCAATAAATCAGCATTAACCGGATCGAAACCGCTGAAAGGCTCGTCGAAAATCAATAATTTTGGTTCATGTAAAATAGTGGTAATGAACTGAATTTTTTGGGCCATTCCTTTCGATAATTCTTCTACTTTTTTGTTCCACCAATCCTGAATCTCAAATTTCTCGAACCAATATTTCAAGGCTTTCAGTGCATCGTTTTTGGTCATTCCTTTCAATTGTGCAAGATACAAAGCCTGATCTCCAACTTTCATTTTTTTGTACAAGCCGCGCTCCTCAGGCAGATAACCAATATGACGAACATCGGCCGAAGTCATTATTTTCCCATTCAACCGCACTTCACCACTATCAGGAGCAGTAATGCAATTAATAATCCGGATTAATGTGGTTTTTCCGGCACCATTTGGACCAAGCAACCCATAAACAGTATTTTCAGGAACAGTTAAGCTTACGCCATCCAACGCACGATGACCGGCAAACTGTTTTACTACGTTTTCTACTTCAAGAAGTGTCATATTATTAGCCCCCTAAATCCCCCATGGGGGACTTGTGATTAGTTAAGTTAGTTATATTATTGAACTAAATTTATTTGAATAATTCGCTTGAATTATGCTTATTGAAATTTCATTAGCATTATCTTTAAGTCCCTCTTCGGGGGATTTAGGGGGCTTTACATTTTCCCTTCATCAGCAAAGCTGTAATAACTGCCCCGTGCAATGATTATATGATCGAGTAAGTTAATCCCTATGGCTTCGCAGCCGGATTTTATTCGTTTTGTGATTACTTCGTCTTCGTGGCTCGGGCGGTTTTGACCGGAAGGATGATTGTGAGCTACAACAACAGCAAGTGCAGATTTTTCCAAAGCAATTTTTAATAACATTGGCACATCAACTACCGTCTGACGGCTTCCGCCTTGCGTTAAGCGCTTAATTTCTATAACTTTGTTTGCCCCGTTAAGTAGTCCAAGCCAAAATTCTTCGTGAGGCAAATCAACTAATTGCGATTCGAAAAGATCAAAAAGGTCATTGCTTGAAGTTATTTTTTTTCGTTCCAGAATTTCACTTGTTTTTCTTCTTCTCCCAATTTCTAACGCCGCCATAATAGTGATGGCCTTTGCTTCGCCAATTCCTTTAAATCGTTTACACAAGTCTGCAATTGAAAGTTGAGCCAACTCATTCAGATTATCCTGACAATCGTGCAAAATTCTACGAGAAAGT
Source organism: Bacteroidales bacterium (assembly GCA_038329115.1). GTDB lineage: Bacteria > Bacteroidota > Bacteroidia > Bacteroidales > Paludibacteraceae > Paludibacter. Next base: position 12,157 of record JBBQMQ010000014.1, on the reverse strand, counting down.
TCAACTGCGGTTTCGTTCTTATTGCCAATAGCAATCAAAATGGCCAATAACTCGGCGTCCGAAAGACTTTGTGCGCCTTTCCGAAGCATCTTTTCACGTGGACGATCATCTTCGGCCCACTCGCGGATTGTCAATCGTTTGTCATCAGTATTCATGCGTCAAAAATACAAAAAAAGTTTTAGTTAACAAGCATGAAATTAAAACATTATATTTCAGTTCCAAAACAAAAAAAACTGTTTTGGAATTTAATCCAAAACAGTTTATTCAAATATTTTTTAAACAATACAACAATCAAATGTCTTTTACTTTTAGCGGATTGTAGGAAATCCCATTGTCGTACACATCGGTTTGTTCGTGTTTTTTGACCCACTTCACTACAAAATTAGTGATGGGTAACGCTAATATTTCGTATCCGGTTTTCATGGCTGTTTGTGTGATAATCAAAACGATAAGAGCTTTATTAGGAATAACTCCTGAAAAAGCAATGGTAAAAAATACCAGCGAATCAGCTCCTTCACCTACAATGGTTGATGCTACCGCCCGAATGGAAAACCCGCGACCGTGCTGCATAATTTTCATTTTACTCATCACATAAGCATTCAGAAATGACCCAAAAAGGAAGGCAATAAAACTGGCAATTACAATTCGTTCGGTGTTACCAAGAATTAGGGCAAATTCGGTCTGATGTGTGAAATGAATGGAGCCGGGAGCCAAAATACTCAACCGAAAAATTGCTACTGCCAGAAAATTCATTAGGAAACCGTTCCAAATAATCAAACGAACTTTCCGATAGCCCCAAACTTCGGCTATCACGTCATTAATAATGTATGAAATTGGAAAAATAATTAAACCGGCAGTAGCTTCGATTCCCCAAATGGAAATCAATTTTTGCTCTACAATGTTAGAAACGATAAGGCAGACTGTGAACAGCAGCCCAAAGACCATAAAGGCGACGGAAACTTGTTTTTTCATTACTCTTGTTTTTTACGTGGTATTCAAGCACACGTTTTTGCAGTTTGCAAAAAGCGACTGCAAAGATATATTTTTTTAGTTGAAAGTCAAAAAAAAGAAGGCAAAGCATCACGCCTTACCTTCTTGCTCAGAAACTTATGAGAAACGCAAAAATTTAATTATCTGATAATTAGGTCGTATGACATGCGGGCTTGAATTCCGTTTAATTTACTCAGATTCTGTATCTGCTTTAATAAACCGTATTGTTCGCCCAACTGAACTTTCATGAATTTAGTTTCAATATCTTTTCCAAAACTTTTCATCAGTTTGGTGGCAAAATCTTCTTTTGCAGGATATTCATTCACATTATATGTTTTAAGTTTAGCTTTATCCACAGCCAGTTTAATGGCATCATCCAATCCACCGATTCTATCAACCAAACCAATTTTCAGTGCATCTTCACCTGTCCAAACGCGTCCTTCTGCAATGGATTTAATTTTATCAGTTGTCATTTTACGTCCATCAGCACAACGTTTTACAAACAGTTCGTAGCCACGATTTACATAATTCTGCATCAAACTGCGTTCTTCCGGAGTAAATGCACGATTTACAGAAATAGCATCACTCATTTTATTGGTTTTCACGCCATCATACGTCAGTCCCAGTTTTTCGTTCAATCCTTTTATGTTTGGAATAATTCCGAAAATACCAATAGAACCTGTAATAGTATTGGGTTCAGCCACAATTTTATCGGCCATACATGAAATATAATACCCACCGGAAGCTGCATAATCACCCATCGAAACGATTAATGGTTTCTTTGCTTTCAACATCGCTAAGGCATGCCATATTTGTTCAGAGGCATAAGCACTTCCACCCGGAGAACTGACACGCAATACAACTGCTTTAACAGCTGAATCTTTTGCAACATCGTTGATAGTTTCAACTAATTTAGTTGCTACAATGCCTTCACCATCCTCATCCGTAATCTCGCCAATTGCATAGATCACAGCTACTTTATTTTTATCAAACTTAGAAGTATCAGGCAATTTAATCATTGCTGTATGTTTTACAAACGTCAGCTCATTTTCTTTGCTTTTACTTTTATCTTTTAAACAAGATTTTAAAATGCTGTCAACTTGATCTATATACACCAATGAATCAACCAAAGCGTATTGTTTTGCTTTCTCTGTAGGTTGGAACATCAGCATTTCGTCTGCGAATTTATTTAGGGAGTCAACAGGAATCTTACGCGATGTTGATATTTCTTTCAAAATAGTTTTCCAGATTGAATTCATAAAAACAGTAACCTGCAATTTGTTGGCATCACTCATTTTAGTATTGATAAAAGGTTCTACCGCCGATTTAAAGGTACCGACTTTTACAATTTGCATTTCAATTCCCAATTTATCAAGCGTGTTTTTCAAAAACAAGGTTTGTGCCGAAAGACCTTTTAACTCCAACATCCCCTGCGGGTTTAGTAAAATTTTATCAGCCACCGAAACCAAATAATACATCCGTTGAGAATAATTATCCGCGTAAGCAACTACAAATTTTCCTGATTTTTTGAAATCAATTAATGCGTTTCGAACTTCTTTTATCGAAGCTATTCCACCTGACAAAGAACCGCCTTTCAGATAAATCCCAGCAATATTAACATCCTCTTTCGCTTTTTTGATGTTAGACAATAAATCGTCCAGACCAATGCTGGTTTCGCTTTTTTGACCCATAGCTTCAGCAAATGCAGCACTGAACGGATCATCCTCAGAACGATCAACCAGAGTTCCCTTTAATTCAATTTCATAAATTGAATTTGGTTTAATTACGGTTGTTGTATCTTTCGAGCCTGCAATTGCTCCGACAACACCGAAAAAAATGAGAATGCAAAGCAGTGACGAAATAAAAACACCTACAATTGTAGCCAGTGTAAACTTTAAAAACTGTTTCATAAATGATAATTTTTGGGATTATACTAATTTGAAATAATGGTACAAAGAAAAACATTATTTTTTGAATAACAAAATTTATTTATTGTTTTTCGATAAATTTGTTTGAGTTGTTTCAACTTCTTGATATAATATTCAATTTTAAATAAATAAAATAAGGGAAGGCTCAAACACCTTCCCTTATAACTCCGATAACTTGTTTAAAGTTTACTGAATCTCGATTTTACGTGATGGTCTTGGTTTAGCTTCTTCCTTTTTAGGAATGCTTACAAGCAATATTCCATTTTCGTAATTTGCTGCAATTTTATCTCCATCGGCAGTATCAGGCAATGTAAATGACCGTGTAAATGATTGATAACTGAATTCGCGTTTTGTAAAATGTTCGCCTTCACCGATTTCATTTTCAACTTTCTTTTCCGAAGAAATTGTCAAAACATCATGATTCAGTTCCAACGAGAAATCATTTTTTTCAAATCCAGGGGGCTGCAACTTCAACTTTATATGCATCTGAATCTTCTTTGATGTTTACAGATGGTAGCGTTGTGTTGGTTAACGAGAAATTGCGGTTTGACCAATCGAATAAATCGCCTTCAAAAAAACGGTCAAATACTGAAGGTACATGATTTGAAAATCTTACGAGTGACATAATATAATCCTCCTATACTTTAAAATTAAACATTGAGTTTGTTTTTAAATTAATTTCAAAGACAATACCAATGCTTTTTATAGGTAATTATGACACTCACAGTCAATTGTTTAATGTCATTTTGTCCGCGAATATTTTGGCCTTTTACTACCGTTTTTTTGAAAATTCTAATTTTCAGAATTTTACAGACTTTCATTTTAAATTTGTTGTAATAATTACAACTGAAAAATTGTCACAATTTTATTAAAATTGCAAGAAAAAAGTTTATTCAAATTCAAAATCAAAGAAATGTATTATATTTGCAAAGAAAGAATTAAATATCTTCAATTAAAAGCGACTAAAAATGACTAGAAAAGTTTTACTTGTTGCACTCATTGCCTTTTTTTGTCAATTGACAACTATTCCCGTTTCTGCAATCAGAGCTTATAAAGGCTCTATTACAGTCACCCAACCGGATGGTTCTCAGTTAACAATTAGAATGCGGGGAGATGAGCATCGCCATTTTCAAACTACTGAGGATGGATATTTGCTTAAAGCAAATGCAAAAGGATTTATAACATATGCTACAGTAAATTCAAATGGAGAATTAGTAGAAAGCAGCATTATTGCCCAAAATGTAAATAAACGTTCGAGGACTGAAATCCAGTTTCTAAAAACAATTGACAAATCAGCGTCATTGCAAGTAGTACAAAAAGCACCTCAAAGAAGTAGGATGTTGACTACTGTTTTAGATAAACCTCAAAAAGCTTATCCTTTAAATGGTTCCCCCAAAGCGTTGGTTATTTTAGCTAATTTCAAAGATAAATCCTTTGTTGTATCATCACCTCAAACCTCATTTCAAAACTTAGTGACTCAAGATGGTTATAGTGCAAACGGAGGAACAGGTTCAGCTAAAGATTATTTTATGGCGAGTTCATACGGAAAATTTGCACCGAATTTTATTGTTGTTGGTCCGGTTACGTTGCCTCAAACATTGGATTATTACGGTAAAAACGATGCCAGTGATCAGGATACAAATCCCGCTCAAATGATTGTTGATGCGTGTGCTGCTGCCAATACAGCAGGATTAGATTTTACTCAGTTTGATACTGATAACGACGGTTATGTTGATAATGTTTTTGTGTATTATGCCGGATATAATGAAGCTGAAGGCGGACCTGTCAATACAATTTGGCCGCATCGCTGGAGTATCGCAAGTGCAGGAATTACAACTGGAATTACATTCAATGGAAAGAAGATTGAAGATTATTCCTGTACTTCTGAATTAAAAGGAAATTCAGGCTCAAATATGTGCGGAATAGGTACTTTTTGCCATGAGTTTGGTCATGTTCTCGGTTTGCCCGATTATTATGATACTTCGGGAACTCAAAGTAATACTTTGAATGAATGGGATATTATGGATTATGGCGCATACAGCAATGGTGGAAATACTCCACCCATTTATTCTGCTTACGATAGGTTTTTTCTAGGATATCTTATTCCAGAACAAATCAGCTCATCTTCCAATCTGACTTTACGTCCTCTTTATCAGGGTAAAACCACAGTGCCAAACACGATTGGTCAATCATTTCTATTTTCAGCAACAACCCATAACTTAAATAGAGCTGCTCCGAGTCCAAATGAATTTTTCATTGTAGAGTATCGCAAGAAAACCGGTTGGGATACATACTTACCTGCAGAAGGAATGTGTATCTGGCATATTGATTATAACCAAACAGCCTGGAACAATAATGATCCGAACAATTATACGGGTTCATCTCAAACAGCCTCAAGTCACATGCGGGTTTATTTGCAGCCGTTGAGTGGTCAAACTTCTACACCAGGAACTGCATTTACAACGGGTTCATTTATTCCAATAACATGGTCAGGAACAAATATAAACAGGGCGTTAACAGGCATCAATAAAACAACAGATAATATTACCTTCACATTGATGGAGCCAACCATTTCAAAAACAGGTTTAGTAAGCGGATTTTCAACTATTGTGGGAACAGCCTCACCTGTTCAAACAATTTCAGTGACAGGAACAAATTTAATTGGAAGTGTTGATATTACTTTAGTTGACAAAACAAACTTTGAAATTAAACTTGCCAGTGCGAGTACATGGGTAAAAAATCTGTCAATAGCTCCAACTTCAGGAAGCATTAGCGAAACGTTACAGATACGCTATAACCCAACATCTGCCGGAAGTCAAATGGATCAAATAGCAATTTCAGGTACAAGTGCAAATACTATTAGTGTCAATTTAAATGGAACTAGTACAGTGCCTTACAATTCAAGTGCGCCGACAATTATTGTTGGGAAAATTGAAAATTTAATTCAGTTTTCATCAATAGGATTGAATGCAATAAATACAAAGACATTCAATATTAAAACAACTGATATAATGAGCTCATTGAATTTATCAGTGACAGGAGCTTATGCTTCAATGTTTACAGTTTCAGTTGGCTCACTTACAAAAGATGCTGTAAATGGAACTTCAGGAACCAACGTAACCGTTTCATATAATCCAACTGCAGTAGGAATTCATTCAGCAAGTCTTACAATTTCAGGCGGTGGATTAAATCCGGCTAAAGTTATTACACTTCAGGGCGAAGGAATCTAAACAAAGTGATAAACAAATAAAATCCCATGTAAATGATTGATTTACATGAGATTTTATTTGTTTTTGTGACCGCAGCCAGGACCCAAAACGCACTTAATCCTATTTAACCTGTTTCAACTTTTGCCGTTGTTTGGTTGAACAATGTTACTATTTTGTTACTCAACAAAACAAAAATCCCTCACAATCAGTTGATTATGAGGGCTTTTTGCAGCTTGTCGCATTCTATTAAGTGTACCCGAAGCGGGACTTGAACCCGCACAGCCGTGAAGCCAAAGGATTTTAAGTCCTTCGTGTCTACCATTCCACCATCCGGGCATAATAAACTTAATAAATCTGAGCGAAAAACGGGACTTCCCGATAGCAATCGGGATAAACTTCTCGTCCCGTTCTTTCAAAGTCCAATTTATCTAGTGAGCGAAAAACGGGACTCGAACCCGCGACCCCGACCTTGGCAAGGTCGTGCTCTACCAACTGAGCTATTTTCGCATTTTTTTTTGGTTTTCAGAAACTTTTTTCTAAAATTCCTTGCCAAGGTCGGAAAGTGTCCATCCTTTGGGGCAAGGTCGTGCTCTGCCAACTGAGCTATTTTTGCATTGTTTATATTATAGAGTATTCCGAAGTCTTTTATCTTTGCTCTTTGCTCTATTATCTATAGGTGCTTTTCTCTCAAAGCGGCTGCAAAGATACGTTCAATTTTTGAATTTCCGAAATTTTTTGAAAGATAAATTTCATCAAATGTTCATTTAGAACGCAAAAAAGAGGAAATAAAATGGTATTTCCGCTTTTAAGTTTTGAGGTTTCCTGTTCATTATCCGGAAGAGCGCCAACGAAAAATTCAATCAATTTTATTTAGCTGCGTACATTTCATCAATTTGCATTTTATACTTTTGCATGATAACCGCCCTACGAACTTTCAATGTATTGGTCAATTCTCCAGTTTCGATGGTGAAGCTTTTTGGAATTAAGGTAAATCGTTTAATCATTTCATATTCTGCCATTCCTTTCTGAAGATCTTTGATTCGCATCTGAAGGAATTCGTGAATTGACTTGAGTTTCAACAATTCATCAACAGTTGAATATTGAATCTTATTTTTCAGTGCGTATTCTTCGAGTGCCGGAATATAAGGAGCAATAATGGCGGTCACATAGTTGCGTTCGTCACCAATTACAGCCACCTGCTCAATATATTTATCAACTCCTAAACGGGTTTCAATTTCTTGCGGTGCAATGTATTTTCCGTTTGATGTTTTAAATAAATCTTTAATGCGTTCGGTCATAATGATTTGATTGTCTTTTATATAACCGGCATCACCTGTTTTAAACCAACCTTCATCGTCAAATGCAGCTTTTGTAGCTTCTTTGTTGTTGTAATATCCGGGAAAGATTGATTTTCCTTTGAGCAGAATTTCGTTTTCTTGTCCGATTTTGACCTCAACTCCCTCCAAAATTGAACCAACTGTGCCGATTTCGTAATTTTTTGATTCAAAGCACGATACGGTTGCCGTACTTTCCGTTAGTCCGTAACCATAAACTATCGGCACACCAATACTCCTGAAAAACAGCGTAATATCGTCCGAAAGCTTTGCACCGGCAGTAGGAAACATATTGCCGTTTTCAATTCCTATTGTTCCTTTCACTTTCGAAAATATCAGTTTATCCGCAATGTTGTATTTTATTTTGAGCAATGCTCCGGGCGTTTTACCCGTTCTCAGGGTATCGACATTATATTTTTTACCGATTGCAATTGCCCATGTTACAATGCCAAGCATTAAAGGAGAAAACTTGGATAGATTTTCCTGAACTCCGGCATACACTTTTTCCCAAAAACGAGGAACTGCACACATCAACGTTGGACGAACTTCTTTAATGGTTTGCTGAATTTCTGTTGGACGAAGATTTATATAAATTGAGACACCGGTGAAAATACACAGGTAACACCATGTGCGTTCAAAAACATGAGAAAGTGGCAAAAATGCGATCGATGTATCTTTGTCCGACATGGAAGTTAGCCGCATGGTATTCACTTGCATGGCTCCATTAAAACAACTGTGAGGCAACATAACTCCTTTAGGATTTCCTGTTGTGCCGGAGGTATATAAAACACAAGCCAAATCGGTTTCTAAAGCTTCATTCTGACGTTGTTCTACTTCAAAATGTTTAGTTGATTTTTCACCGAGTTTCAGAAAATCGTCATAATACATGGCGCTTTCAGTATCAGTAAAAACCACATTCTTATCAAATATAATAATTTTCTTCAGAAATTTTGAATTCTCCAATACTTCGGATGCAATATTATATTGATGTTGATCACCAACAAATATGATTTCGATTTCAGCATCGTTTATTATAAATTCTACTTGCTGAACACTGGAAGTGGCATACATGGGAACCATAACGGCTCTGATGGCATATAAAGCAAAGTCTACAATAAGATTTTCGGCTTTATTTTGAGAAAATTGCGCAATTCTTTGTTGTTCAACAACATCTAATTCAACAAACGCTTTTGCAATAGCTGAAACCTGAGTGGCAAATTGTGACCATGAAATTTGTTTCCATTCGTCTTTTTGTTCTTCGCGATGATATAATGCCGGTTTTTCACCGTATTTTTTGGCTTGAGCAAATACCAATTGAGAAAAATGAAGATTTTCCATAAAGTATCTTGTTTGATAAATTTATTAATTAACTAATTACAAAGATATAAATAAAACACGGAAAATTGCACGTTTTAAAAGAAAACGTGCAATCAGATTCTGTTTAGTGTCTGTTTTATACCTGATTGGATAATAATTCGTCGGAATTACAATCATTTTCAGCAGAGGAATCGGATTGTTGCTGGGTTTTATCCGTAATTTCTTTTAAGAAATGAGGATTGTTACTAATGATGTCATAAGCAATTTGGGATGTGTTTTGTTGTGATTCTTTTTTACTGGCGCCCGATGCCGAACAAATGATTATTCCCTGAATAGTCAATTGAGTCTGAAAGTTATGTTTGTTTGCACCGCTTAACGAATCATTAAGAAGAATAAAATCGCACTGAAGCCGGTTTTTCTGACACCATTCAATGAGTTTAGATTTAAAATTAACTTCATTTTCGGTCAGTTTATCCATGTCAACAAAAGTTTTTAATAATCGCTCCTCAACAAACGTCTTACATTTTTTGTAACCGTAATCCAGATAAATGGCACCCATTAATGCCTCAAGTGCATTGCCATAAATATTGTTGTTGGTGTGTGTATTAACGTACTTGGTTACTTTCACCAGTTTGTGGAGACCAATTTCAACAGCTAAATGATTTAAGGAGTCACGCTTTACAATTTTGGAACGTGTATTGGTGAGAAAACCTTCGCGTTGATCTTCATAGCGACGATAAAGAATATCGGTAACAACGGAATTCAAAACGGCATCTCCCAGAAATTCAAGACGTTCGTTACTCAGATTGTGTCCATTTTCGGTAGGAATTGAAACAGACTTGTGGCGTACTGCCAGTTGGTAGTATTCAATTTTATACGGATAAAATCCGAGGACTTTGTAAAATAAAAAATAAGGCTCTTTTCGAGCTTTCGAAAGGAGCCTTATTTTTTGTATTAAATGCTTAATCACAAACTTATTTTGAGTATTTTTTTACAATTACACTCGCGTTATGTCCTCCAAATCCAAATGTATTGGATAAAGCGGCATTAACTGTTCGTTTTTGTGCCTTATTAAAGGTAAAATTAAGATTGTAGTCAATATCCGGATCTTCGTCGCCTTCTGTAAAATTAATGGTTGGAGGAACGATATCGTTCACAACCGATAACACAGAAATAATAGCTTCTACAGCTCCGGCGGCTCCTAACAAGTGACCGGTCATTGATTTTGTAGAACTGATATTCAATTTATATGCATTTTCACCGAAAACTTCTTTAATCGCTCTGGATTCAGAAATATCACCAACCGGAGTTGAAGTGCCGTGAACATTGATATAATCTATATCTTCAGGATTCATGCCTGCATCTTTCAATGCACGTTTCATAACCAATATCGCACCAATTCCTTCAGGATGAGTTGCTGTAAGGTGATATGCGTCAGCCGACATTCCTCCACCAACTACTTCGCAAAGAATATTGGCACCGCGCGCAATGGCGTGGTTAAGTTCTTCGAGCACCAAACAACCGGAACCTTCGCCCATTACAAATCCATCACGGCTTTTACTGAAAGGACGTGATGCACCTTTTGGATCATCGTTACGGGTTGATAATGCAGTAAGGGCATTAAAACCACCAACACCAGCAGGTGTAATCGCAGCTTCTGCGCCACCGGCCAAAATGATGTTAGCTTTTCCTAACCGAATGTAATTAAAAGCATCGATAAGTGCGTTTGTTGAAGAGGCACAAGCCGAAGCGGTGGAATAATTTGGTCCGCGGAAACCATACATAATCGAAATCTGACCAGCTGCAATATCCGAAATCATTTTAGGAATGAAAAACGGATTAAATTTTGGTCCTTGTTCTTTGTTTGTATAATAATAAGCGACTTCTTGCTCGAAAGTTTGAATGCCACCTATACCGGCTGCGAAAATTACTCCTACTTCATCCTTATCAATTTTTTCCAAATCCATCCCACTGTTTTCAATCGCTTCTTTTGCAGCTGCAATGGCATACTGCGCGTAAATATCCAGTTTGCGTGCTTCTTTGCGGTCAAAATATTTCAACGGATCGAAATTTTTAACCTCACAGGCAAACTGTGTTTTAAACTGAGAAGGATCGAAATGAGTAATAGGTCCGGCTCCGCTAACGCCATTCTGAATGTTTTCCCATAATTCGGGAACTGAACTTCCTAATGGACTAACTGCACCTAAACCTGTTACTACAACTCTTTTCAATTCCATACTGAATTATTCTGGAATAAGATTATTTTTGTAAAGCTTCGATGTGAGCGATAGCGTCACCAACAGTAGAAATTTTTTCGGCTTGTTCGTCTGGAATAGAAATACCGAATTCTTTTTCGAATTCCATAATTAATTCTACAGTGTCCAATGAATCAGCACCAAGATCGTTTGTGAAACTTGCTGTTGGAGTTACATCTGCTTCTTCTACGCCTAATTTATCTACAATAATGGCCTTTACTTTAGCTTCAACTTCTGACATAATTTTTGTTTTTAAGTTTATAAATTGAAATTGTTTTATAATTTTGCGGTGCAAAGGAAACAAAATTTCTCGACATAACCTCGTTTTTGTTGAAAAAAAATGCTTTTTTTGCACAAACTTCCTGCATTTGTGCAGATTAAAACCCAATTGTATGCCTTTAAAAATAGCACTTTTTGCATCCGGATCCGGTTCTAATGCTGAAAATATTTTTCAGTATTTTTCACACAATCCAAAATTTGAGTTTCCAATGATAATTTCCAATAAACCGGATGCGTTTGTTCACGAAAGAGCCAAAAAGCTTAACATACCCTCTTTCACATTTTCGCGCGAAGATTTTTATAAAGCTACTCCGGTAATGGACGCCCTTAAACAACAAGAAATTGACGTAATTGTTTTGGCAGGATTCTTATTAAAAATTCCACAGATTTTAATAGATTCTTTCCCCGATAAAATTATCAATATTCATCCTGCTTTACTCCCAAAATATGGCGGAAAAGGAATGTATGGACATTATGTTCACGAAGCTGTTAAAGCATCCGGAGATACAGAATCCGGCATTACAATTCATTATGTGAATGCGTGTTATGACGAAGGAAATATCATTTTGCAAGTAAAATGCCCTGTTTTATCAAGTGACACTCCAGACTTAATTGCCGAAAAAGTGCATGCGCTTGAATATGAATATTTTCCAAAAGTGATTGAAGAACTTTGGGGCAAATAATTTTAGATTTACGAATCAATGTTGTTAAGTTAAGGATCTTCATTGAATGGAATCTTTGTGAACCTTAGTGCTTTTGTGACTTAGTGGCTGTTATTTTTTTTGCCACAAAGACTCTAAGTCACAAAGTATCACAAAGAAATACACTAACTAAACGACATTGAT
>JBBQMQ010000013.1:0-21621 GCA_038329115.1 Bacteroidales bacterium | reverse complement strand
TAATAAAATGCGTGAGTTCAAATGGTTCGAATCATTACCACTTGCAGTCATTATTCTCACTAATAGTTTTCAAAAAAGAAATATTCCGGTGGAATCATGTAATTGGATTCGTATTTTTGGTACTGGCTGTATATTTTATCTTCAAAAAGCAGGTGCATTTTTTCTGTATAACAGTATATTCTATAAGTACATACTTTAAATAAATTATGTTTGTGTTATCTGTTTTTTCTTATCTTTGCAAGATAAAGGTATCATTAAATGAAAATAATTTATTCTGTCTTGTTGACTATTATAGCAACAACATTCTCAATATCAAATTTATACGCCGTTAGGGCAACACCATATCCCATTAATTTTACGCAACAGGACGGTACTGAACACTCAATTTATTTGCGTGGTAATGAATATTTCCATTATAAAACCACCCTCGATGGCTATGTTTTGACTACAGATGCAAAGGGAATTCTAACCTATGCAGATATGGATTCAAATGGAAACATGATCAACACAAATGTCAAAGCATCTAATATTGAAAAACGGTCGGCAAAAGAAAGAGAAATTCTGCTAAAACTGAAACCGAACATCTATCTTAATAAAAAACCAGTACCAAACAGAGTATTAAAAGTGCGTTCTGCGAATACCGAAACTTCAATACAAACATCTTATCCTTTAACCGGAGCTCCAAAGTCTTTGGTCATCCTTGTTAACTTTACCGATAAAAGTTTTGTTACAAGCAACCCTAAAGCAGCTTTTACAAATTTATTGAATCAAGATGGTTATAGTACTAATGGCGGTACAGGCTCAGCTAACAATTATTTTAAAGATAACTCAATGCGAGTGTTCGATCCAGATTTTGATGTAGTTGGACCATATATATTGCCTAAAAATATGGCTTATTATGGAGCTAATGATGCCAGTGAAAATGACACAAATCCCCAACAAATGGTTATAGATGCCTGTACGCAAGCAGCTGCTAATGGAGTTGATTTTTCACAATACGATACGGATCACGATGGCGTGGTCGATAACGTTTTTATCTATTATGCCGGTTACAATGAGGCCGAGGGTGGTCCTGCCAATAGTGTTTGGCCACATCGTTGGAGTTTAGTGAATAATAATACTCGATTTAACGGTGTATCTATTTTTGATTATGCCTGTACTTCTGAATTAAGAGGAAGTTTCGGATCTAGTATGTGTGGAATCGGAACTTTTTGCCACGAGTTTGGACATGTGCTTGGATTAGATGACATGTATGTAACAGACTCTTCAATTCCAGACCATTATACACTTTCATCATGGGATATTATGGACTATGGACCCTATTTAAATTCTGGAAGAACACCTCCAAATTATTCATCGTATGAACGTTTTTATTTAGATTGGCTCAAACCCATAGAGCTTAAAGTTCCTCAGCAAGTGACTTTGGATACTTTAGCTACAAGTAATAAGGCTTATCTTATATCTCAGTATGGCAATCATAATTTTAGGGGGTCAAATCCTAATCCAGTTGAATTTTTCATGTTAGAAAATCGTCAGCTTAAAGGATGGGACACTTATTTACCCGGGCATGGAATGCTTGTTAGTCATATTTATTATAATTCGGGTACGTGGGCTGCTAACACCCCGAATAATGACCCAAAAGCCATGGGAGTTGATATTATTGAAGCTGATGGAATTGGCTCGAATAGCACTATGTCAGGCGATCCCTTTCCTGGCAAATCAAATGTTAGATCTTTTTTGCCAACTTTACGTTCTGGAACTATTATTTATAAGCCAATAAGTGAAATAGATGAAATAAATGGGAAAATTATTTTTAATTTTATGGGGGGAACACCGCCTGTTTTTGTAACACCACCGGTTGCAAATAATCCAAAAAACATTTCACTGGAACAATTCGATGCAAATTGGAATATTGTTCCAAAAGCTTCAGGTTATTATTTAACTGTTTATAATGTTTCTTCAGGCAATTCTGAACAAACTCAAGGATTTAGAAATGGTTTAAAAGCCCCAATTGGTTGGTCAATTACAGCAACTGGAACAACAAATTCAACCGTATATTCTGGTGATTCAATCCCTGCTATTCAATTAAAAAATACCGGTGAATATATACAGACAGAGCAATACGTACTTCAACTTTCCGGCATATCATTCTACATCAGATCATTGGGTGAAAATAACGGGTTACTATATGTTGATGCATTTGATAGTACTAAATGGAAAAAAATAGATTCTATTCAAATAAGCTCATCTCTGACTGCCATCAAGGAATACACTTTCAATGCAAATGAAAATTACATTCAGTACCGATTAACATATAAAAAAGGAAACATTGCTAATGGAAGTGTAATCATAGATGATATGACAGCTAAATTTGCGAAAAAACTGGAATTTAATGCTCAAAATATGTGGGTTACGAGTAATTCAAAAATTATTTACAACATTGTACCGGAAAGAGATTACTTCTATAAAGTAAAAGCAAGCGATATAACATTGTATCAGGATGGAACAATTAAGTATGAAAACGTTACAAATTTTTCTAATATTATTCATTTTCAATTATCCTCTGATAGCATTGCCCAATTTACTAATAAAAATAAATCTATAATGTTCTATTGGGACACCAATGGAATAGCACTGGTTCAACTTCCAGATATAAACTCTGTTGTCAGAATATACAATTCTATTGGGCAGTTAATCCAGACCATTGAGCCTACAAGTCTTACAGTTCCTGTAAAAAACCTGAAGAAAGGGCAACTCTATATTATACAGGCAGGAAAGAATAGTATCAAAATTATTTACTAATTATTAGATGATAAATAAAAACTTTCCATGAGCGATTAGCTCAAGGAAAGTTTTTTTATGTACTTTTGCACTCCCAATTTAAATTTATCACATGTTATCAGTTGATTCACTTTCCGTTGAGTTTGGCGGTCAAACACTTTTTCAGGACATTTCATTTGTAATTAATGAAAAAGACCGTATAGCTTTAATGGGTAAAAATGGTGCTGGCAAGTCCACTTTACTCAAAATTTTAGCCGGAGTTCGCGAACCTTCCAAAGGTTCAGTTTCATGTCCCAAAGAATTAGTAGTTGCTTATTTGCCACAACATCTTTTAATTGAAGATTCACGTACGGTATTTGAAGAAACTGCCACAGCTTTCTCCGAAATCAATGAAATGGGGAAACAGATTGAAGATATGAACAATGAACTTAGTACGCGGACTGACTATGAATCTGATAGTTACATGGAGTTGATTGAACGTGTTTCTACTTTGAGCGAACAATTTTACAGCATTGAAGAAATAAATTATGATGCGGATATAGAAAAAACACTTTTAGGATTGGGCTTCTCACGGGAAGATTTCCCAAGAAGAACATCAGAATTTAGCGGAGGTTGGCGTATGCGTATTGAACTTGCTAAAATACTGCTTCGTCGACCGGATGTTATCCTACTGGATGAACCAACAAATCATCTTGATATAGAATCTATTCAGTGGTTCGAAGATTTTCTTATAAATTCTGCAAAAGCTGTTGTCGTTATTTCGCACGACCGTGCCTTTGTTGACAATATAACAACTCGTACTATTGAGGTTACCATGGGTCGGATTTACGATTATAAAGCAAAATACTCACATTACCTTGAATTGCGAAAAGAAAGACGTGAGCAACAACAAAAGCAGTTTGACGAGCAGCAGAAAATGATTGCTGAGAATATGGATTTTATTGAACGGTTTAAAGGAACATATTCAAAAACTAATCAGGTACAGTCACGTGTAAAAATGCTGGAAAAACTGCCGGTTCTGGAAGTCGACGAAGAAGATTCATCGGCTTTACGATTGAAATTTCCACCTTCTCCCCGCTCTGGGAATTACCCGGTCACGGCTGAAAATATAGGGAAAAAGTATGGTGAAAAAAGAGTTTTTGGCAATGCAAACTTTATGATTGAACGTGGTGAAAAAATTGCATTTGTCGGGAAAAACGGTGAAGGTAAATCCACACTTGTAAAATGTATCATGAAAGATATTGAACACGAAGGCAAATTGACACTTGGACACAATGTAAAAATCGGTTATTTTGCACAAAATCAAGCTTCGTTATTGGATGAAAACTTAACTGTTTTTCAAACAATCGATGATGTAGCAGTTGGTGATATCCGTAATAAAATCCGTGATTTGCTTGGTGCTTTTATGTTTGGAGGTGAAAGTTCAACAAAAAAAGTAAAGGTACTTTCCGGAGGTGAACGCCAGCGACTTTCCATGATTAAATTATTGCTTGAACCGGTCAATCTTCTTATCCTGGATGAACCAACCAATCATCTGGATATGAAAACAAAAGACATTCTTAAACAAGCACTTGTTGACTTTGATGGCACGCTGATCGTTGTATCGCACGATCGTGATTTCTTGGACGGACTTGTAACCAAAGTTTACGAATTTGGCAATCAAAAAGTGACCGAACACTTGGAAGATATCTACGGTTTTCTTGCCAAAAAGAAAATGGAAAGTTTGAGAGAGATGGAAAGAAAATGATTTTAATAATTGAAAAGATTTCCGGTTTTTCGGATAGAAAACTGACAACCGAATGAATTTCCATTCAATTTACCAAAATCCGCCCCAATATTACATCCGAATTCAATATTCATGAGTTTGGGAAATTTTTTATTAATTTCCAAAAGCATTGAGGTATTTGGAATCATTTTGGTAAAAGGAATACCATATATTCCATAATTTTTACTAAATGAACTTATAAACCGATAGTTGTAATTCAAAATATCACCTTCAATTCCCACATGGTGAACCTGAACACGATCATTGGTAGAATACTTATATCCATTATGAGAAATTTGGGGAAAAATAAAGGGTGTTCCGATAGTTTGGGAATAATAACTCCACCCCGATTCATATATTCCATTTGAAAAATAAGTGTCTGCACCACCATAAACAATTCCATCCTTATCATGGTATGGTCCGGTTTGATCTGTCGTATTTAGGTATTCATAAATAACACCTTTAATATACGGAAAATTTTTATTTTTAATTGAGATTCCCCAAAGTCCATCTGGTGCATTCATCGTTAAGCCGATTAAACGTATGGGGCCATCTTCAGAGATATTCTGCCAGTAACCTCCTATCTTAAAATCTAAAATATCAATATCCAACCGAATACTTTGAGAAATGATATGATTCCCGAGAGCATTAATCTGATCAGCCTCATTTGCATTTGCTCCACCGGAATGACCTAAAAAAATGGCAATATAGTCTTTAAAACTTGAAGGCTGTTGACCGTAAACTGGAAGATTACCGCCCCATTCCGCAACATGATCTAACCCATATTGTATGTGAATTGGCAATCTCCCTCCAAGTTTCAGATAGGCATATTTATGATGCAGCAATTCTCCTATAACATAAGCATTATCTGTAAACCACCCATGAACTAAAGCTCCTTTTATTTCAACAAAGCCATAAGTAAAAGGAATCGGAGTAAAATGTTCTATGCCTAATGTTATCTTAGGCATTGGTCTTGCATTTTGCGAAAAGAGAAAACCTCCGCAAGACAAAGTAGAGTCTTGATTACCTAAATGTTCTTCCCTTGAACCAACAATAAAGTCGAACACTGAAATTCTTGCTTTAGCATACAATTCATGAAAATAAAAATTACCACCAGCAATATCAGTTTTAATCAATAAATTTGCCTTGAAACCATAATCAAAAAGTGATTTCGGCTTATTCATTTCCTTTTGAATTCCCAACAACAAATTTGAGCTTTGTGGCAATGATGAATTCAAACCATATTGTCGACTATGTAACCAAAATGGTGATTGTGAACCTGTCGAGATGATTCCAGATACACTAACATCGTAATTCACAGAATCTTTTTGTGCGTGAACAAACAATGTAAAAAATAATAGCACCAAAACAATAAAGCATCGGCTATTGTTCCTGAAGTTATATTTAGAAATTGTAAATTGTAAATTCATAATTCGTAAATTCTTTTCAGGGTTCAAAGCACCAAATATCATTCAAAACTCTCGAATCATTTTCACCAAGCCCAACATAGCCTTTGCCATTAATAACAAAAGCAATTGCATTTTCACGGCCACTATCAGGGATACTCCCTCTGTTATACCAAACATTTCTAACAGCATCATATTCCATAACATCCGATTTCACATGCCCACCGGTCAGGTTTCCACCAAATTGTCGTCCTGTGGAAACAAAGTAACGATTATTTATACTAAAAGAAACCCCGTTTTCACGACCGTTGTCAGGTATCGATTTTAATGCTTTCCAGGTATCATTCGCCGGAAAATACTCCCACCAATCGTTATCATTATACGTATTATATCCTGTTCCAAAATAAACATGCTCTCCATTCGTACAAAGTACTGCACCAGAACGAGCAGCCCCCGGAAATTCATGAAGTTGAATCCATGAATTAGTATCAGGATTATATTTCCAAAATTCCTGTCCAAAGCCATACCCGGTAAATCCTGAGCCGACATAGATTGCATTTCCAAATTGAAAACTAACACATGCATCGCATTCCCCGCTTGGAAAATCGGC
Organism: Bacteroidales bacterium; assembly: GCA_038329115.1. GTDB lineage: Bacteria > Bacteroidota > Bacteroidia > Bacteroidales > Paludibacteraceae > Paludibacter. Next base: position 15,059 of record JBBQMQ010000013.1, on the reverse strand, counting down.
CCTTTTTGTCCAGTTGTCGGCAATGGGATCATACATCCAAAAATCCCGTAAGTATGCAATTGTATCTGAATAAACTCTATAATCCGGATTAAAACCTAAACCAACATATGCCTTTCCACTTACAACAACAGCTACAGCTTTTACACGTGCTATTCCGGGAAAAGAAGTTTTTTCATTCCATTTATCTTCTACCGGATTATATTCCCAGCAATCACTTTTAGCCACATTCAAAGAATCCCGACCTAATGCCACATAACCATTCCCATTTATTACAAAAGCAACAGCCGAGGAGCGACCATTACCTGGAATAGAGTTTGTTTTTTTAAATGAAATGGATGGATATGGTGAATTTGCTGGAGAGTTGCAACTATAAATGAATATGATATAAATGAGAACGCTAATAGCTTTTCTCAAAAAGTTGAAAATTTTCATATTGCATTCACGTGTTAAATTTATAATAGAATACGAATAATTTTCTAAATAAATCATTTTTCCTTGCACAATGATATGATTACCTTACACACTCTATTTAAATCCTCTTGCGATAAGATTGGACTAGAAGGTAAACATAATCCTCTTTCAAAAAGCCTTTCAGAAGTACCATCACCATAAAATGGAGAATCAGAAAATACCGGTTGTAAATGCATCGGTTTCCAAAGCGGACGGGTTTCAATATTAGCTGCTTCCATTGCCAGACGCAAATCTTCTCGTGTGAAACCAGCTTTTTCGGGCTCTATTTGAGCACATGTAAGCCAATGGTTTGATTGATAATCTTCATTAGGGTTTTCTAATAAAGTTATACCTTTCAGATTTGACAAGCTTGTTGAATAAATTGAATGAATTTCTCTTCGACGATTTATATGACTATCTAATACAGTCATTTGGCCTCTTCCAATACCAGCACAAATATTACTCATTCTATAATTATATCCTATTTCAGAATGTTGATAATGGGGAGCCTCATCTCTTGCCTGAGTAGCATAAAACATAGTTCTTTTTGCTTGTTCAATAGTTGAACTTACTAAAGCACCACCACCCGAAGTAGTTATCATTTTATTACCATTAAATGATAAACAAGCAAATTCTCCAAAAGCACCGCATTTTCTTCCTTTATAAGTTGAACCCAAAGCTTCCGCAGCATCCTCAATTACAGGAATCTGGTATCTATTAGCAATTTCCATAATTGCTTGCATATTGGCTGGCATTCCATACAAATGAACAGGAATAATAGCTTTTGGCTTCATTCCGGTTTTTTGAATTCTGTCTTTAATTGCCATTTCCAAAAAAGCAGGATTCATATTCCATGTTTCTTTTTCACTATCAACAAACACAGGATTGGCTCCGACATATTTTATGGGATTGGCGGAAGCTGCAAAAGTAAATGATTGACAAATAACTTCATCTCCAACACCAATTCCCAATTGTACCAATGCTAAATGTATAGCTGAGGTTCCAGAAACAAGAGCAATCACATTTTTATCTTCACCTAAATAATTTGATAATTGTTCTTCAAATGCATTTACATTAGGTCCCAATGGCACTACCCAATTGGTATCAAAGGCTTCTTGAATATATTTTTGCTCATGACCGCTCATGTGGGCCAGCGAAAGCCATATCTTTTTCTCTAACATATTTTTAAAAATTTAAAACAACTCCTCCCCATGAATAACCAACTCCAAAACCTGCTAATAAAACTTTATCTTTTGTATTAATACTTTTATCAAGAATTGCTTCTTTTAGTGCAATGGGTATTGTTGATGAAACAGTATTACCAAAACGAGACATACAAAAATAAAACTTTTCTTCATCAATTTTCATTTTTTTTCTTAAAAATCCAAGCATGTATTTATTAGCCTGATGAAAAACAAAAAGATTTATATCTGATTTAACTAAATTATTCTTTAACAGTGTGTCGTTAACTAAGATTGGAACACTTTCCTGTGTAAAAGAAAAAATCTCTGAACCATTCATATATAAATTGTCTGACGAACAAATAGCTCCACTATCATCAATACTAATATCATTTAATGGATTTCTATGTTTCATCCCTCCTGTCTTGACAATTAGATTTTCACCACCACTTCCATCTGTACCCAAACTAAATTCTCCAATTTCAGCAAAACCATCTATCGAAATTAAAGTTGCAGCGGCAGCATCACCAAATATTGTTCTATTTCCTTTATCTTCAGGATGTATATGCTTAGTATATGTTTCAGCAGTTAATAATATTACATTCTGAGCTATACCACTAACAATTAATCCTTTTGCCAAAGCTAATCCATAAATATATCCCGAACAGCCCAAATTAAAATCCAAAGCTCCAGAATTTGTAGAAATACCCAACCTATTTTGAAGTAGACATGCTGTTGTAGGCAAAAAATAATCAGGACTTTGGGTACATAACATAACAAAATCAATGGATTCAGGATTGATATCCCATTCTCTAAAAAGATTTAACGCTGCTTTTTCAGCCATATCACCAGCTGTTTCATTATCTCCAGAAATATGTCTTGCATCTACTCCGACTTTATTAGCAACTTTCTCCGCTGTCCATTCAGGAAATTCTTGAACTAATTGTTCATTTGTCAATACATGATCTGGGACATAATAAGAAATTGCTTTAACGAATACTTTTTTCATAATTATAACAATGTAAATCCTCCATCAATAATTAAATTTGAGCCTGTAACCCAACTGCTTGCTTCTGAGAGCAAATAAATAGCAGCATAAGCTACTTCATTAGGTTTCCCAAATCTTTTTAAAGGATATTTTTTTTTATCTTCTTCTAATTGTTCCGTTGAGATAACTCCCGAATCGAATATCTTAGTATCAATAACACCTGGATTAATACAATTAACCCGAATGCTTTTTGGTGCTAAGTCTAAAGCCATACCCTTTACCAATCCATTAATTGCGCCTTTTGAGGCAGAATAAATTGAAGATGCTACGGCAGAACATAAAACTCCAGAAATGGATGAAATAAAAACAATTGAAGCATTTTTGTTGACTTTCTTATTTTTCAATAACAGACGAGTTATTTCTGCTGGGGCATAAAAGTTTACTTCCATTACCTCTTCAAGATAATCGCGAGTGGCAAATGTAAATGGAATATTTTTTGTTAATCCAGCACAATGAACTATACCATCCACAAAAGGTATATCGCTAATTATTTTTTGAATATCATGCTTGACTGTTAAATCTGCATTATACATTTGATGGTTATTGCCTTCGAGTTGTGCAAAAGTACCTTTGAGTCTTTCTTGATCCCTTCCGGTTATAATAATTTTTGCTCCAGACTTTGAGCATTCAATTGCTACAGCTCTACCTATTCCAGACGATGCACCTGTTATTAAAATAGTTCTGGCATTCAAAGTAAATGGATTATACACTTGAAATTACAATTTTGATTTTACCAATTCAAATAACTCAGAAATAGTCTGCGAACCGCGGATATCATCGCCTTTAACAATCACATTATATTCTTCATCAATCATTGCAATTATAGACAATGCTGATAAAGAAGACCATTCTTCTAACTCTCTGAATCTTGTTTCAGGGTTAAACTCACTTACATCTGTATCTTCAAACTGGGAAGCAAAATTCTTTACAAATAAATTTAATTCCATGTGACTATTTTTTTAAAGTTTAATATCTAAGTATTTTTGCTGGAGTCCCAATATAAGTTTCGTTGTTCTTTGTATTTCGCGTTATAAGACTATTCGCACCTATAACTGTTCCATTGCCAATTACGAGTTGTTGTAGAACCGTTGATGAAACTCCGAAGAAATTTAAATCTCCTATAATTACTTCGCCCGAGATAGAGACACTTGGCATAAAAGAATTATAATTCTGAATGGACACATCATGTCCAATTGTATTATTCCAATTAAAAATATTGAAATCGGAAATCTTAACATTGCAACTTATTGTACATCCAAATGAGATAATATTTCCTTTACCTAAAGTAAAATTGTTTGCGTCTAACAACCTAACATCAGGAGCAATCAAGTTAGGAAAACTAACATTTTGATTGTGTATTTTATTTACTATTTTTTTCACAAGTAAAGGAAATCCGATTGCAATTACTATGGCAATTTCATTTGTATATAAATTTAATTCATTGATGCCACCCAAAATTTCGCCATATTCATTATAATTCCCAATCTGAATACCGTCGTCAAAAAAACCTATTAGATTCCATGATTTTTTCTTTTCATTGATTTTGTGAATCAAACAAGCAATCTCTCTTCCAAAACCACCGGCTCCATATATAGCAATATCTTTCATTATAATCAATGTTTGTTTCCTAAAAATGCTTCCATTGTTACACTTGTCTGTGAACTTATTCCTTTGCGTGCAATAATATTCATTATAGTTCGGAAAATTATTTTCAGATCTAATACAAAAGAGATATTTTCCACATACCACACATCCAATTCGAACTTTTCTTCCCAACTAATTGCATTTCTTCCATTCACTTGAGCCCAACCCGTTATTCCCGGACGTACCTCATGCCTTCTGCTTTGTCTTTCGTTGTATAACGGAAGATATTGAACCAATAATGGACGAGGTCCAATCAATGACATATCTCCCTTTAACACACTTATTAGCTGTGGCAGTTCATCAAGCGATGTTGAGCGTACAAATTTACCTATTTTTGTCATACGTAGAGCATCTGATAGTAAATTTTCTTGGGCATCCCGCTCATCTGTCATTGACTTGAACTTAATTACCTTGAATATTTTTTCATTTTTGCCTGGTCGAGACTGAGTAAAAAACACCCCTGCCCCTTTATTGGCAAAATGTAAACAAATAATTAAAAGTAAAAATAACGGAATCAATAGCATAAATGCTATAAATGCTATCAGAAAATCAAATAACCGTTTAAATATGCTTTTATACATTCTTAAAATGATTCATTATTATTTGAATTGATGTTTCAACGGTATAATTATCTACAAGAAATTGATATCCGTTTTTCCCCATCTCCATTATCAGTTTTTCATTTCCGACTAACTTATTCAGTTCTGAGTTAAAACTATCTAAGTTACCATGTAATGAGAATAAACCATATCCATTTTGAACTGCTAGTTCACCCAAATCGGAATTGGCATCCGTAGCTGCTATAATTGGCATTTTATATTCTAAATAGGATAATAACCTTGAAGGATAATTGGGTATAGTAAACCGGTTGTCTAAAAAAATCAATCCTACATCACAAGTTCTCACCAAAGTATCATATTCTTTTTTGGGCAATCCCTCCAAAAGCATTGCGTTGGAGATCTTATTTAATTTAAACCACTCATAAATTCTATTCCATTCTGTTCCGGAACCAATAACAATAAAAAATCGGTCTGATTTATTATTGTTCGATTTCAAAATTTCCAATAAAAAATCCAATCCTTGTGGTTTTCCCAAATTTCCACCATAAATAAAGATGGTTGCCCTTTCAGGAATATTATACTTTACGCGAATAGATAATTTAGTATCCTGTATGATCTCCGAATTATTCAATTCAATACTATTGGGGCAAACCTCAATTATCTCTTTTAGAATTAGTGGATTATGGTTTAATACATACTCAACATTTGCAGGCGACATACAACCGATATAATCTGAAACTGCATACATCGTCTTTTCTTTATTTCGAAAAAACCGGTGCAAAATTCCATTCTTTTTCAACATGCCTAAATCAACTGCATTCTGAGGAAAGATATCCTTCAAAAGCAAGTATGATTTTGCTCCGTCCCGTTCTTTGATTGACTTTATAACTTTAGTGAAAGTTATGGGAGGAGTCGAGTATAGAATTAAATCAAATTTAATATTATCAAAATAGTGATTAATTTGCTTATGGAATTGGTATTCTAACAGCAAAGTTGCAACACCTTTCTCAATAAGATTCGTTTTTTGAATATTTAGTGTCCTGACCTTCAATAGTTCGACACCATCCAACTTCAATAGTTGTGTATCTTCATTAAATCGTCGCTCAGCCGGACTTGTTATATAAACAGTATGACCTTCATCCCTGAACTTACGAATTAAATCAGTATATACACCTCGTTCTGAGACTTCTGTAATTCTTACTACTGTTAGGAATAATATATTCATATCTTTTATTCACTCCAGACAACTCTGTTAATATAATCTGTATAAGATAAAATAATACGAACAACTTTATCACTTACATTGGGTATACTGTAATCAGCAACAGGTCTAAAATTCCGCTCATTACCAATTTGTTGTTCTTCCAATTCAATCAATCCCTGCATAACCCGTTCAGGATTGAGACCAACCATCATAACTGATGCTTCTTCCATTGCTTCAGGACGCTCATGAGCTTCACGTATATTCAATGCACGAAAGTTAAGGATAGACGATTCTTCGCTTATAGTTCCACTATCTGATAAAACTGCTTTTGCATTCATCTGCAAACAAATATAATCACTCAATCCCATCGGTTTCATCAATTTCACATTTTTATGAAACTGAATATTGTGTTTTTCAATCATCTTGCGAGTGCGTGGGTGAGTGGACACAATGACGGGCAAATTATAATTCGCTGCAAGCAAGTTCAATATTTCAATCAAATGGAAAAAATTCTTCTCCGAAGAAATATTCTCTTCTCTGTGTGCAGAAACTACAAAGTATTTTTCATTTTTCAAATCTAAATCCGAAAGAATTGTTGACTTCTGCACTTTTGGTAAATAAGTCGTCAACACTTCAAACATAGGACTACCGGTTTTAATAATCCGATCCGGGCGTAATCCTTCAGCCAAAAGATATTCCCTTGCAATATCACTATATGTCATATTAATATCTGCTGTATGATCTACAATTTTGCGGTTACTTTCTTCGGGAACTCGTTGGTCAAAACAGCGATTACCAGCTTCCATATGGAAAATAGGAATATGACGTTTTTTTGCTGCTATGGCGCATAAACATGAGTTAGTATCACCCAACACTAAAAATGCATCGGGTTGAACTTCTTCCAATACAGGATCTATATTTATTAGAATTTGTCCGGCAGTCTCTGTAGCATTCTTACCTGCTGCATTCAGAAAAAAATCAGGCTTGCGTAAACCTAAGTCTTCAAAGAATACCTCATTTAATTCGTAATCATAGTTTTGACCAGTGTGTACTAAAGTATGTTCAATTGCAGCACTTGCATCTAATTTCTGCAAGACACAAGAAAGGCGTATAATTTCAGGACGTGTGCCTACCACCGTTAGAACTTTTAATTTCTTCATTGTTTGTTTTAATTTAAACTTCTAAAAAATAAGTATCCGGTTTTTCTTTATCAAATATTTCATTCACCCACATCACAGTTACCATATCCGTTTCCCCAAGGTTTTCAATATTATGGGTATATCCAACCGGAATATCTACAACTTCGAGTTTTTCTCCTGAAACATGATATTCCAAAACTTCTGAACAATCAATTTTACGAAAACGAATCACCCCTGCACCGGTAACAACAAGAAACTTCTCGTTTTTGGTATGATGCCAATGATTACCTTTGGTTATATGAGGTTTAGATATATTGATTGAAAGTTGCCCACTGTTTTTAGTTTTTAAGAATTCGGTAAATGAACCCCTGCTATCTACATTCATTTTTAACAAATACGAAAATTGATTTTCAGGTAAATAACTTAAATAAGTAGAATATAATTTTTTAATAAATAAATCAGACATATCCGGTAAAAGCAAATTATCTCTACTATCTTTAAATAAATGCAGTAAATTTACTATTTCTCCAAGCTTTATTTCATGAACAGGAGTAACTTGTTCAAATTCTCCCTCAGTAGTAGAACCTATTTTTAATGTCGAAATAAATGAAGCAATCACATCATCAACATATACCAAATGCATCAATGCGTTCGGGTCGTTTATATGAATTGGAATATCGTTTGCAATATTATTACAAAATGTAGCAACAGCACTGTTATAATTTGGTCGACACCATTTTCCGAAAACATTTGGCAACCTATATACATAAACAGGAACATTATTTTCTTTGCCATAAGAAAATATCAAATCTTCACCGGCTTTTTTGCTTTCTCCATAAAGATTGGTAAGTGCAGCTTGTATTGATGAACTTATTAGAATTGGAGCTTTATTGTTATATTTGCGTAAAGCATCCAACAGTTGAGATGTAAATCCAAAATTTCCTGTCATAAATTCAGAAGGATTTTCTGGGCGATTTACTCCTGCTAAATGAAATATAAACTCACATTTACAGGCATAATCTTCTAAAAGTGTTGGTTCGGAACCCACATCAAACTCCAGCAAATCAGTAAAACCCTGATTGTGTAATTCAGCAATCAGATTTTTCCCTACGAATCCTTTAGCACCTGTAATTAATATTCTCATTTTCCCAAATCGTCATTAATAATATCGAGTTTCAACAGTAATTCTTTCATCCCTTGTACATCTAGTCTAGCAGTATTATGAGAATGATAATCTTCAATAACCGAAATTTCTTCTTCACCTTCAATAAAATACTTATCATAATTCAAGTCGCGTTTATCTGCCGGAATACGGAAATAATTGCCCATATCTTCCGATTTGGCCATTTCCTCGCGTGTAACAAGTGTTTCGTATAGTTTTTCACCGTGTCGTGTTCCTATCGACCTTATTTTTGTAGGAAGATTGTAAAGTTCAGTTAACGCATTTGCCAATACATCGAGTGTTGCTGCAGGAGCTTTCTGAACAAACAAATCGCCATTCGCACCATTTTGAAATGCATAAATTACCAAATCAACGGCATCCTCCAAGGTCATCATAAACCGAGTCATATTGGCATCGGTTATGGTAATATCTTTCCCTGCCTTCATTTGGTCTATCCATAAGGGAATAACAGAACCGCGACTTGCCATTACATTGCCGTAACGGGTACAGCAAATAGTGGTTGTTGCATTTTCGCCCAATGACCTTGCTTTGGCAATTGCCACCTTTTCCATCATCGCTTTGCTTATTCCCATGGCGTTGATAGGATAACAAGCTTTATCTGTGCTGAGTACAATTACATTTTTTACACCATGTTGAATAGCCGAATCCAGTACATTTTCAGTACCTAGTACGTTTGTTCGGACAGCTTGTATTGGAAAAAATTCACATGAAGGTACTTGTTTCAGCGCTGCTGCATGAAAAACATAATCAACGCCCATCATAGCACCATCCACACTACGTTTATCCCGAACATCGCCAATGTAAAACTTTAATTTTGCGCTTTGAAGTGCATGACGCATATCGTCTTGTTTTTTTTCATCACGACTAAAAATTCGGATTTCTTTAATATCCGTATCTAAAAAACGATTGAGCACAGCATTGCCAAATGAACCAGTGCCACCTGTGATTAACAAAATCTTGTTTGCAAACATATTATGAGGCTTTGACTATTTTTATAAATTACTTTTTAATCCATTTACTCAAAAAATACTTTTCAATGAGTGCTTTCTTTTCAGTTGCAGTTGGATAATTAATTAATACTGCTCTGTATTTTCCTTTAAAAACAAAAAAGCTTCCTGCTGCAACCCCAATAATACCATGTTCCTGAATAACACTACCTATATCATCAATAGACCCTGCTCCTCCCAAAACGGTTAATGGTATCGTAATAACTTCTCTTATTCTATTAATTAAATTAAAATCGTAACCCTTCATTAATCCATCCTGATCAATTGAGTTAATAACGATTTCTCCAGCTCCCATTCTTTCCATTTCAGCTGCAAAAGTTACAGGATCAATTCCGGTGCTTTTTGTGCCATTGTGTATATAAAGTTCATATTTATTACTTAACAACTTCTTTTTTGCATCCAAAACTACTACCACACTTTGATTACCTACTCTTTCAGAAATTGCTGAAACCATTAAAGGGTTTTCAACGGCTAAAGAGCTTATAGCAATTTTTTCAACTCCTAAACTAAAAATACGTTGTGCTTGTTCAACTGTTTTAATTCCTCCACCATAACATAATGGCATTCTACACTCAAGAGCTAAGTTTTGTATCATTTTGTAGTCAGGTTCTCTTCCATTAGCCGAAGCATCAATATCAAGAACAATCAATTCATCAACTTCTTTTTCATTGAATATTTTAACGGCGTTGATTGGGTCACCTACATACTTTGAATCTTTGAATTTTGTAGTTTTAACAAGCCCGTTTTTATGGACTAATAAACAAGGAATAATTCTTGGATACAACATAATTATAAATTTGCGAAATTTTGTAATAACCGAACACCATTACTATGGCTTTTTTCAGGATGGAACTGAATTCCATAAATATTATCTTTATTGACAGCACTGGAATATTTAATACCGTATTCAGTTGAGCATAATATATCTTCCTGATTATTACAATCGAAATAATATGAATGCAAAAAATAAAAACGAGATTGTTCGTCAAACCCATCTAAAAGTTTATTTTCTTTTGACGGCTCGATACTGTTCCAGCCCATGTGTGGCAATTGAGTTTTGTAAGAGATTAATGATGTGTCAAACAATCTCACACTTCCATCTATCCAGCTCAAACCTTGCATTTTGCCTTCTTCACTACTTTCTGCAAGCATTTGCATTCCAACACAAATACCCATTATTGGTGTTTTTTTTCCAAAAACTTTATTTTCAATTTCATCACGCATACCCGATTTATTAAGAAGTGTCATTGCGTAATCAAATGAACCTACACCCGGAAGGATTAATTTGGTTGCGTCCTTAATATCATTAGTATTATGAGCAACACCGACCTCAATGTTGAGTCTTTCATATACATTTAAAAATGCACGAATATTTCCTAAACCATAATCTATTATCCTTATCATTTTTCTCTTTTCTTTACTTTCTCTACTCCTATTAGATGTAAAACTTTTGCACCTATTCTGAAAATATTTTGTTGATTTTTATAATCCCAATAATACTTTTTATGCATATTAAAGTACTTTCTTAGTTCTTCTGATTCAATACCTAACTTAGTTGCAATATAGTTAAACTCTTCATCAATAGTTTCTGGATTATAAGCTGGCTTTTTGAGTTTTTCCAATGCTTTATCTCGTGTCATTTGACCAGTGATAATCAGACTTGAAAATTGAACCCGCCTTGGATCGAACCCAAAACGTTCGGGCAACCAATATCCTTCGAAGAAACGCGTAAAACGGGATTCAAAATGTTTTTGAGGATAAGGTTTCCAACCATATTCCTTTTCTAGCAAAGACAATGCATCCTCTTTATGAAAAGGCATGTAATTTAATAATTTTAAAACATTTACACCACGAACATACTTTAAATAAATCTTATGACGAAAAACCGAACTGAATGGATATGTTTCCATTTTGCTTGTCCCGAAATGCTTGCGGATATCGTTTATGTGAGGCATATCAGTACCATAATAATAATATTTCATTGGATACTGAACACATTCAGTAGAAAAATTTCCTCCATTCAAAATATACTTAATATTGTATTTATCTGCAAAATGATAAAGTGTGGCTACAAATGCATGATCCTGAGGAATATCAATATGTGGAACTCCTGATTTGAAAAATGCCAACTGAAAGTCCTTCATTTCTTCCCAGTTAATGACTTCTGTGTATAAATCAAGACCCAGTTTATCAATCATCACATTGATATTATGTACTGCAAGTTCGGAATTCCAACCACCATCAACATGAAAAACCAACGGACGCAAACCAAATTCTTTTACTGCCAAATGCAGCATGTAAGAACTATCTACACCTCCACTTAACCCTAATAAACAGTCAAAATCCTTCCCTTTTCCTGAAACTTTGATTTTTTCAATTACTTTAGTGAGTTCCAATTTTCCACGCTCATCGGTATGCCAATTTGGCTTTACGTTGTTTTCAAAATCATGACAATGGTCGCAAACTCCATTTTCATCAAATTGAATATTATCGTCGGATGTGTCCATTACACATTTTGTGCAAATTTGATATGTTTTCATATTTATTTTTTTATTGTTCAATGGCTCTTTTTGCAATTTCATAGTAAGAAAAATAGGGAATTCCTTTCTCAACGGCAACTTTCTTCATGTTATTGTACAGTAGTTTGTCATTGTAAATTCTGTTAATTATTGATTTTAAACTTTCAACAGTTACTTCATCTAAAAAAAGAGCATTTCCACCAACATCAACATGTTGAACTCCATCCCACTTTTTAAAGACACCTGGTATACCCAAAGCAGCTGATTGCTCCCACAAAACAGAATGTCTACCAGGAAAAAAAGCTAAATCTCCAGCTAAAAAGTAATTATTTATTTCTTCTGAGTTTTTCCAACCTACATATCTAATAACATCTGATTTTGAGAGACTTAGAACCTCATTTCCAAGCTCACTTTCAATGCTTCCAAAAACGATTAATTTTATATCCAAATTATTTATTTGATTGATTGCCTTCATCAAAATTGGAATATTTTTATAAGAATCAATTTTACCTCCTGTTATTATCAGGAAATCATTTTCATTAACATTATGTTCAAGTCTGATTCTTGTTCTTATCTTATCTTTTTTAGAGAAATCGACGTTAGTTAAATCTCCACCCATAACTAACAAATCGACTATCTTTGGATTGATTTTATAAACATCTTTTATAAAATCAACTCTAGCTGGAAGTACGCCATAGAATTTTTTGAGATAAGGTTCTATTTTTTTAGCACAGTATTTATAAATAACTTTGTGTAAGATGTTTTTTGAAATCCAATTTCTTGCGCTTACATTAAAATCCGTATGTCCATCAGCATATATGATAACATTAGGGTGTTTCTTTTTGTATTTAACAACTTCTTTTATGCTTAAAAACTGGACATCATGAAGAAATATAATATCTGGACTAAAATTATCAATCTGTACAAACACAGAATGATAATATCTCATTTTTTTTGCAATAAAATGTGGTATGAAATTTAGATATGGTAGTCTTATAATTGGGATTCCCGTTTCAGTCAAGTATGAACTAGGTTTAATATAACCTAAATTCATATTGTTTACAAATGTTTCTGTTGAAGCTATTATTTTTACCTTATGACCTTGAAGTTGATGCATCTTCGGTAAAATATTTTCCTGATAGCCGTAACCATCAATGTAAAAACATGCAAGACAACAATGTAATATTCTCATATTTTAATATTTTTCAAAAAGTTATCTGGATTTGTAATATGAACACTTAATTCTTGAATTTTTTCATCATTAAATTCCCACCATTTACTTTCTAAAAGTTTATAGATAGTATTTTCATCAAAACGTTTTTTTATTAATTTTGCAGGACATCCGGCTACAATAGTATATGGATCGACATCTTTTGTTACAACACTTCCCATACCAATTACTGCACCTATTCCAACAGTTACACCTTGTTTTATTATTGCATTTTGACCAATCCAAACATCATGTCCTATAATTGTCATTTTTTCATTCTCTCTTTTATGTCGAGCAAATTTTTTTCTTACACTATCTTTACCTTCGTAGAATACAGGAGACATAGATACCCAGTTGACAGGATGCATTGCCCCACCAATTACAACATTATTGGCAATGGAACAGAAAGAACCAATGTTACAGTTAACTATTTGACAATCATAACCACAAAATGAATATCTTTCCATTATTGTATTAACAATATGACTACCAGATTCAACTTTTGAAGTTTTATGTACATTGCAGTTTAGCAATGCTTTGCCTCGCACTTTTTTTAGAAATTTCGCAATATAGTATTCAATATTTACCATATGTAGCTGTAATTTTAATTGCTAATTAAAAGACAGTTCGTCTCTCTTCTTTGAATTATAATATAAAAAATGAAATACTAATAAAGCCGATAATAATGGATCGTAATAAAAAGCACCGGAAAGCATATCGGAAGTAATCTGTTGTACTAAAACTAAACTTATCCAGAAACTATAATCATCAAACCCTATATTTATATAGCATATTTTTAAAGCCTTAAATAAAAAATAGAGCATTGAAAAACCTCCAACCAGCCCCATTCCCATAAATGCATCAAGAATAATGTTATGCGAATAAATAAAGGTTCCATTACCATCGTAAACGCCAACATTTTCAAATAATGCAAATCGACTCCCCAAAATTGGATTGTTTAAGAAATGATTAATCGCAGCCGCATACAAAGGGGCTCTTTCGCTACTATCTCCCTCATATATTGACAATCTGACCCTATCCTCCATTAATGGTGAAATATATCCGATAAACTCTAAAATAGGATCAATAAATATTATAATAATAGAAAAAAATAATAGTACAATCAACAACCCCTTTAAAAAGTTGCTACCTTTAGAAAAAATCCAAAAAAACAGAACAACTCCTAACGCAAAGAATGGTCCACGACTCCCTGCCCGTAACATTGCGAAAAAACCAATAGCAATGATAAGTATGATTATAAACTTAATATATTTACTTAATTCCTTATCTCCGAGTTTGAATAATCCAATAATTACAGTAGTTACACCTAAATGTCCGAAAGTAATAGTATTAAGTGCTATATTGGCATTTTGTCGACCTTCATCAACATCTCCAACGAATAAAGCCTGATTCGAAAATAGAGTAACAATTAGTATGCTCGCACATATTGTGAGAATTGCATTAAGTGCAAACCTCAGATTAATATATTTAAAACTTTTTATTATAGAAAAGACCAAGGGAAGTATAATGCCAAAAATATACAGCCATAGTTGAGTAGTATCATCTATTCTTACATCTGTTCGCAAATTGGTATCATAAAAAATTCGGATAATAAGTATAAACCAAAAAACCAAAAAAACTTTTAAAGGCATCGAGAATTTCTCTCTTGTTTCGCTAGAATTGATAATAATTACCATTAACGATAAAATTAAAGAAAATGCTCTGTAAGGAATTGTAATTTTTTGAGAAATATCATCCATATCAGATTCAACTGGAAGAAGTATTGTAGTTACAAACTGATGTCAGAAATTATAGTAGTTTTAATTTGTCTTTAATATTGAAGGACCTTTCCCAGTCACCGGTTGATGGTATTATTATTTTGGCAACCGAACTTGAGGAAAAAGATATTTTATC
>JBBQMQ010000012.1:0-22258 GCA_038329115.1 Bacteroidales bacterium | reverse complement strand
GAAAGGGGCATCACCATATTAGCCAAAAACGTATCCATTGATTATCTCGGATACAAGATTAATATTATCGACACTCCGGGTCACGCCGATTTTGGTGGCGAAGTGGAACGTGTGTTAAACATGGCGGACGGTGTATTGTTGTTGGTCGACGCCTTTGAAGGACCAATGCCTCAAACCCGTTTTGTGTTACAAAAGGCGTTACAAATCGGACTAAAACCGATAGTTGTAGTGAATAAAGTTGACAAACCTAATTGTCGTCCCGATGAAGTACACGAAGCTGTTTTTGACCTAATGTATAATTTGGATGCTACCGAAGAACAGTTGGATTTTCATACTATTTATGGTTCGGCCAAAAATAACTGGATGTCGGAAGATTGGAAAACTCCATCGGATGACATTATTCCATTGCTTGACGCCATTATTAAATATATTCCGGAACCTGAATATTTGGAAGGTACACCGCAAATGTTGATTACTTCGCTTGATTATTCATCGTATGTTGGCCGTATTGCCGTGGGACGCGTTCATCGCGGAACGTTGCGCGAGGGCATGGATGTCAACCTGGTAAAACGGGATGGCAGTGCAACCAAATGTCGTATCAAAGAATTACATACTTTTACCGGATTGGGACGTACCCGTGCCACCGAAGTAAAATCAGGTGATATTTGTGCGCTGGTTGGAATCGAAGGGTTTGAAATTGGCGATTCAGTTTGTGATTTGTTGAATCCCGAACCATTGACTCCGATTGCTATTGATGAACCAACAATGAGTATGGTATTTACTATTAATAACTCACCGTTTTTTGGTAAAGAAGGTAAATATGTAACATCCCGGCACATTCATGATCGTTTAATAAAGGAATTAGATAAAAATCTGGCCTTGCGTGTTGAAAAAAATATAGATTCTGATATCTGGCACGTTTACGGACGTGGTGTTCTTCACTTATCGGTATTGATTGAAACCATGCGCCGCGAAGGATATGAATTACAGGTGGGTCAACCTCAGGTAATTTTCAAAGAAATAAATGGTGTTCGTTGCGAACCGATTGAACAACTGACAATCAATCTTCCTGAAGAATGTTCGGGTAAAATAATCGAAATGGTTGCTATCCGTAAAGGTGAAATGCTCAGCATGGATGTTATGAACGACCGCATTCAACTTGAATTCCAGATTCCATCACGCGGAATTATCGGATTGCGTAACAACGTTTTAACTTCATCAGCCGGTGAAGCTATTATGTCACACCGCTTTTTAGAATATCAGCCTTACAAAGGTCATATTGAAAAAAGAAATAACGGCTCGATTATTGCCATGGAAGGCGGGAATGCTTTTGCTTATTCGCTGGATAAATTGCAGGATCGTGGACGGTTTTTCATTTTCCCACAGACTGAAATCTACTCAGGTCAGGTTGTTGGCGAAAGTGCCAAAGAAGGAGATATAGTGGTGAATGTTACGAAGCCGAAGAAACTTACTAATATGCGTTCTTCAGGTGCCGATGATAAAGCAAAACTGACTCCACCGGTAGTATTTAGTTTGGAAGAAGCGTTGGAATATATCAAGGAAGATGAATACGTGGAAATTACGCCGCAAAGCATTCGTTTGCGCAAAATTTATCTTGACGAGAATGACAGGAAACGCAATACGAAAAAATAGGTTATAGTATATGTAAAACAGTTTATAAAGTGTTAATTGGACAATAATAAACTAACTCTGCGTTTTAGCTATTGTATATTTTATCTTTTTTTGAATATGAAAAGCAAACACATTTTTGTTTTAATTTTATTGGTTTGCACTTCTGGTATTTATGCCCAACTAGGAATTAAAGGCGGTTTAAATATGGCAAACGAAATTAAATCATTTAGCCAATCGAATATTTCTTCGGCTTTTAGTTCAAATAATTTAACGGGTTATCAGATTGGATTAGTTTATCAGGTAATGCCCAAAAAATCAGGATTCGGCATGGAGGTGGGCGCATTGTTGTCACAAAAGGGAAGTTCATTTACCGATAGTACCGATGTTGCTGATATAAAACAAGGTTACAGAGAGTTGAGTTATGTCGAAGTTCCGCTAAATTTGCGATATCATTTTACACTTGGATTTATTGGTATTTATGGAATTGCCGGGATTTATGGAGCCTATGCATTGAGTGGAAAAACTGTAAACGAAATAACAAATGTCATCCAGAATGAAACTTTTCAGAGTTTTATGGATCATGTGGATTACGGATTCAATCTTGGTGGAGGACTAGAAATGTTTAACAAAATACAGCTAGGAGCTACCTGGAGTCAGGGAGTAAGAAATACTTCTTTCACCAATACCATGGTACCGATACCTTCTTTTGCAACCAACAGAGTTTTCTCTATAAACCTTGTTTATTTGTTCTAGAAGCTAATTTCAACAATCTTATTTAGAAAAAATAAGCACATTCATGTGCTTATTTTTTTTTGTACACAAAAGTGAAGTCGCTTTGATGCATGACATAAACTTATAATGCCAAATGAATTATCATTTCATTTCAAAGTCATCCTTTGGTATCACTTTGCGGTAAAAAAAATGCACCTGATTTTTTAAAACGAATAAAAAACAGCAGAAAAGAAGTTTATACCTTTCTGCTGTTTTATTTGAGTCTATTAATAAAAACATTCAAATCTTTCAAATCTAAAATCCACTTTAAAGGTTCAAAATCTATTTGACTATTGTTTTCTGCAAATACATAGCTAAATGCTTTCTCGGGCGTGTCTATTGGTAAACAGTTGTATAATTTAAGTTCTTTGAAAAGTATTTTAATTGTTTATCTGATAATGTCTTTGTAAATTGTAGCGGCTGGCTCTGGTGTTACTCTGTTTAAATCATTGTATTCAAATACATCTACCAAATAGTTTGTAATCTCATTAAATCTGGGTAAAGGTATTTCATTAAAATCTAATCTAAAACGTTTATAGTTCTGCCATTTGGTTACTTCTTCACTGGTAAACTGTTTGTATTGTCGGCTTTGTGAGTAGTCTAATTTGTTAACAATCAAAGAAACAAAATCAATATCTGGGTAATCTCGTTTAAAATCATTGTTTATCTCACTATCTAATATCGCTGTATTTATAGTATGTGGTTTACAGTAAGAAAAAATCTCAAAGTTGTCAAACTGGTAACAAATATCACCAAATTCAAACTACTTATTACTTCTACTTTACTAATTTAAAATTACGACCCCCAAACCCCCAAATGGGGGCTTAAAGACGCAGTTTGTAAAGCCTTTTATTGCGTAAATAACATTCTAATTCCACTCTTAAGCCCCCATTTGGGGGTTTGGGGGTCATTATAAAATTGTTTTTTTTTATTTTAGTAAAGTAGAATTACTTACTATAAACTACCAACTACCCACTATAAACTATTTCGCATAACTTACCGCTCTGGTTTCACGGATAACCGTGATTTTTACCTGACCAGGATAAGTCATTTCATCCTGAATTTTCTTGGCAATATCAAAAGACAATAATTCAGTTTCTTTATCGTCAATTTTATCTGCACCAACAATCACGCGCAACTCACGTCCGGCCTGGATTGCATACGTTTTCAAAACTCCCGGATAAGATAACGCCAGAGCTTCCAAATCGTTCAATCGTTTAATATAGGCTTCTACAATTTCCCTGCGAGCTCCCGGACGTGCGCCTGAAATGGCATCACAAACCTGAACAATCGGTGCAATCAACGTTTCCATTTCCACTTCGTCGTGGTGAGACCCGATAGCATTACAAATGTCCGGTTTTTCTTTATACTTCTCAGCAAGACGCATACCAAGTATTGCGTGTGGCAATTCCGGTTCATCGTCTGGCACTTTACCAATATCGTGCAACAGTCCGGCGCGTTTTGCTTTTTTTGGATTCAAGCCAAGTTCTGATGCCATAGTGGCACAAAGATTAGCTGTTTCACGGGCATGTTGCAACAGATTTTGACCGTATGACGAACGGTATTTCATTTTACCAACCAACCGGATTAATTCAGGATGCAATCCATGAATTCCAAGGTCGATTGTGGTACGCTTTCCAATTTCAATGATTTCTTCTTCAACCTGTTTGCGGACTTTGGTAACCACTTCCTCAATGCGGGCAGGGTGAATACGTCCATCGGTAACTAATTGGTGAAGTGATAACCGTGCAATTTCGCGACGAACAGGATCAAATGCTGAGAGTACAATAGCTTCGGGAGTGTCGTCAACAATGATTTCTACGCCTGTTGCTGCTTCCAAAGCCCGTATATTACGACCTTCACGGCCGATAATGCGTCCTTTTATTTCGTCCGATTCAATGTGGAAAACGGTTACCGAATTTTCTATAGCTGTTTCAGTAGCAACCCGTTGAATGCTTTGAACAATAATTTTCTTAGCTTCTTTGTTGGCTGTCATTTTGGCTTCTTCCATGATGTCATTTACATACGACATGGCTTCGGTTTTTGCTTCCTCTTTCAAAGCTTCAATTAAACGTTCTTTAGCCTGCTCTGCCGACAACCCTGAAATGGTTTCCAACTCTGCCTGAGCTTGATGGTGTAAATGCTCAAGTTCTTTCTTCTTATTGTCAAAACTGCTGAGTTGAACTTCTAAATGTTCTTTCTGAGCATCGACTTCGTTTATTTTCCGTTGTACATCACCTTGTTTTTGGTTCAGTTGCATTTCTTTTTGTTGAAGACGTACCTCATTCACCTGAATTTTTGCATTGCGTTCCTGAACCTGTTGTTCATGTTCCGCCTTAAGGGCTATAAACTTTTCCTTAACTTCAATCAGTTTGTTTTTTTTAAGTAATTCAGCCTCTACTTCGGCTTCCTGCGCTGCTTTTTTATTGAAAATGCGAAAGAGAAAGTAACTCCCGCCGGCACCTGCAATTAAAGCAACAAGTCCTATAATTATTTCCATATAATTAGTTTAAAGTGAATAATTGATAATTATGTAATTGATTTTTAAATAGAAATTCATTAAAAAAAAATCGCATTAACGATGCTGAAAGAATAACTTCCCGGTTTAAAGGAGATTCTTCAACTTACATCGTAATGCGAAAAAATTGTGTTATAAAAACGATTTAATTGTAAACTTATTTTCCTAAAAGCGCCTCCAGTTCCTGATCAAAAGAATTGATTTTTTCAGCCAGAGGGACAATATCCTCACTGAGTTCCTGCTTCGAAACCAGCACGGCTATCTGATAAGCTACCATAATAAGAATTTCTTCGGTTGGCCTCTGGTTGTATTGTTTCTGGAATTTATCCATATACCGTACCACCATTTTTTCTGCTTTTCTGTATAATTCCTCGTCTTTACGCGAAATTCGCAGAGGCAATCTTAAGCCACCGATTAGTACATTTATTGTAAAAATATCGTCTTTCATACGCTCTATTCATCCAAAAGAGCTAAACATTTGTCAATTTCCCGCACCATTTTTGTAATTTTCTGCTTTGATTCCTGTTTTTCCTCTTCTGTTGAACCCAGGTTTTTAGCAAGTTGCAAATGGTCGTAATTTTTTCTCAATTCCAAAACTTCCTGATGGGCATGCATTAAATCATTTTGTTTGCGATCTAAATCCTCTTTTAATCTGGCGTTTTGTGCTTGCAATAACTTATACTCCGAAATTAATTTTCGCAGTTTTATTTCAAATGCGTTTATAAGTTCTTCGTATCGGTTAGTCATTTTTCAAAAAAATCTATACAAAAATACGCTTTTGCTTTGGATTAATAAAACATTTTGTGGTTTTTTCAGGAAAATCGTTATTTAAATTCTCCATTTACCGGTTTAGACTTCACAATTTCCTCTGCTCTTGTCAAGGCTTCGGTTATGTTACTGCAAACATTAATTGTTCCTAATAGTTCCACAATCCCATTTTTATTAAGCACTGCATAAACGGTTTCATTTACTCCTGAAAGTAAAATTTGCACTTTGTCTTTTTGAGCAGATTTAATAAGATTTTTAAGGTTATGAGCACCTGTAGAGTCCATAAACGGTACTTTTCTCATTCGAATAATCTGTATTTTATTACGGTCGCTAATGGTTTTCATGGTTTCTTCAAACTTATTGGCAACGCCAAAAAAGAACGGACCTTCAATTTCGTATACTTCAACCCCTTTGGGTAAGTGGAGCATTTCAGTATCCACACTGCCTTCAACAAAATCGGCTTCTTTTACATGTTCTTTAAAAATTGAAATGGAAGAAGTTTCAGAAATCCGGCGAATAAACAGAACGGCTGCCATTAATAATCCGATTTCAATGGCGATAGTCAAGTCGAAAATGACAGTCAGACTAAACGTGGCGAGTAAAACGGCAACATCCGATTTGGCATTTTTCAGTAATCCTTTGAAGGTTCTCCATTCGCTCATATTGTAGGCAACAATTACCAACACGCCTGCCAGACAGGCCATTGGAATATGCTTGGTAAGTCCGCCTAAAAACAACAGAATCAACCCCAATACAATTGCGTGAATTATTCCCGCAACCGGAGTTTTCCCCCCGTTATTGATATTCGTCATCGTTCGGGCAATGGCACCTGTGGCTGGAATACCACCGAAAATTGGAGCAACTATATTAGCAATTCCCTGTGCAATTAATTCCGTGTTTGAGCTGTGTCTGTCGCCAATCACGCCATCAGCCACAGTTGCCGATAGAAGCGATTCGATGGCACCAAGCATTGCAATGGTAAAAGCGGTTGGAAGTAACATTCGGATGGCAGCAAAATCAATTTGAGGTGTTACTGCTTTTGGAAGTGCCGGATTAATAGTAAACCGGTCGCCAATGGTTTCTATGCCGGTGATTCCGAAATTATTGCGTAAAAGGTAAACGATTATTGTCATAACAATAATGGCAATAAGCGAACCTGGAATTTTTTTAGAAAATTTTGGGGTTAGAGCGATAATTGCTATTGAAACTATTCCAACTCCCAGTGCCCAAAAATTTGTTGAATCGAAATGTTGTCCATAAGTAATCCATTTGCTTATAAAATCTCCGGGAACTTTATCAATTTGCAACCCGAATAAATCTTTAATTTGTGTTGCAAAAATGGTGAGAGCAATACCGCTTGTAAATCCAACTACCACAGGATAAGGAATGAATTTTATAACCGCACCAAGTTTGAAAACGCCCATCAAAACCAGCATTACTCCGGCCATCATGGTGGCAATAGCCAGTCCGGCAACTCCGAATTGTTGAACAATTCCGTAAACGATAACAATAAATGCACCTGTAGGACCGCCAATTTGTACTTTGCTACCTCCAAAGAATGAAATTATAAAACCGGCAATAATAGCAGTAAAAATCCCTTTTTCGGGAGAAACTCCTGACGCAATACCAAAGGCAATTGCAAGTGGTAAAGCCACAATTCCGACAATAATACCTGCCATGGAGTCGGCATAAAACTGCTCTTTCGTATAATGTTTGAGCGTGCTGAATAATTTGGGATGAAAATGGATTTCCATGTTAATTAATTTTTGTAAACAGTTGCAAAGGTACTGCATTTTAGGAAAATGTATTCTCAAAAGTTGGTATTTGTGCAATAAATTGAAAACATACTAAATAACTTTTTCGTTACAACGACGTTTCATTCTTGAAAAAGTGTAATTTTGCATTTGTTTTTAATAACATTATCCCTTAGCACATTATTAATTATGTGGAAACTTAATCAATTCAATTATAACCGGCGGATTTCCTCCGTGGTCAAAATCGGAAATCTTTTGTTAGGAGGAAATCATCCGGTTCGCGTACAGTCAATGGCTAATACCGACACCAACAATATTGAAAATTCAGTGGCACAATGTCTGCGTATTGTTGAAGCCGGTGGCGAATTAGTTCGTTTCACAGCGCAGGGCATTCGTGAGGCCGAAAATTTGAAACTGATTCACGACGAATTGTTTAAAAAAGGCTGTCGTGTGCCGTTGGTAGCCGATATTCATTTCAATGCCAATGCGGCTGATGTAGCTGCACAACATGTTGAGAAAGTGCGCATCAATCCCGGAAATTACGTGGGAAGTATCAAAATTGGTGATTCATCCGATTATACCGACGAAGAATTTGAAACCGAATACCAGAAGGTTCGTGTCCGTTTTATTCCTTTTTTGAATATCTGCAAACAACATAAAACCGCCATTCGCATTGGGGTAAACCACGGTTCGCTGAGCGAGCGAATGATGAACCGTTTTGGTGATACGTCGCACGGAATGGTGGAGTCGTGTATGGAATTTTTGCGCATTTGCCGCGAAGAAGATTTTGAAGATGTGGTTATTTCGATGAAAACTTCGAACACGGTAATGATGGTTCAAACGGTTCGGTTGTTGGTGGACGAAATGGAAAAAGAAGGAATGCATTATCCGTTGCATTTGGGCGTTACCGAAGCGGGTGATGGGGAAGATGGGCGCATTAAATCGGCTGTGGGCATTGGAGCGTTGCTTGCTGATGGCATTGGCGATACCATTCGGGTTTCGTTGAGCGAAGAGCCGGAAGCTGAAATTCCGGTTGCAAAATCGTTGGTTTCGTATATTTCGGAACGAGAAAATCATAAACCCGTTGTTGCAGTAGAACATATTTTGTTTAACCGCTATGAATATTCAAGACGAAAAACACATTCAGTTGGAAATGTCGGTGGCAATAATGTGCCGGTTGTTTTTGCTTCTGAAGATGGAAAATTTCAAACCGCTCCGGATTATGAATTATCGAATCTCAAAAAATCGGTTTATTCGGTTTCGGAGATTGATTTGTTGTTGCATGATAGTTCTGAAATGAAATTACTAAAAATGAGTTTTCCGGAACTGACTCCAAAACTACTCGGATTGTTGATTGAAAGAAGGGATATAGTTGTTTTATTGACGACCGATCATTTAAATGGAGTAGGGGAGCAGCGGGCATTTTTCCATACGCTTTTGAATGCCGGTTGTACCGTTCCGGTTGTTCTTTGCCGGAACTATAATGAAAACGACTTGCAGCAATTGCAGATAAAAGCCGCAGCCGATCTCGGGGTTTTATTTATCGATGGTTTTGGCGATGGGATTTTTATTGGAAATGAAGGAAATATTACGGTTGAAGAATTGAATTCTGTCGCTTTTGGAATTTTGCAGGCTGCGAGAGTGCGCGTTACCAAAACGGAATACATTTCCTGTCCCGGTTGCGGTCGGACGATGTTTAATTTACAAACTGTGATTGCTCAAATCAAAGCCCGAACATCACACCTTAAAGGATTGAAAATTGGTATTATGGGCTGCATTGTCAACGGTCCGGGCGAAATGGCTGATGCAGATTATGGTTATGTAGGTGCCGGTCGTGGAAAAGTGAGTCTTTATAAAAAACGAGAATGTGTGGAACGCAATATTTCAGAAGATGAAGCTGTAGAAAAGTTGATTGAATTGATAAAAAAAAATAAAGACTGGCACGAATAAAATTATATTTTAAACAATTGTTCTAAATAATTTGTTTATTTTTGCATAACATTAATCTGTGCCATTAATGGCATTATTTATTAACTAAAAAATTAAAAGTAAGATGAAAAAGTTTATTTTTACGCTCGCACTTGCTGTGTGTTTGTCAAGTGCTTTATTTGCTCAGGCAGAAGGAAGCACCATTGGTCTAAGATTTGGTTACCCAACAGAACTTTCGTACCAAAAAGGATTAAACAGCACAAACCGCATTGAATTGGGTTTAGGATTTCGTAGTTACCCTGGTTATTACACTAACTTATCTGTATCAGGAGTTTATCAATGGGTAAAAGATTTGTCATCAATAACTGATAATCTTAACTGGTATTTTGGTGGTGGTGCTCAGGTTGGCTTTTATTCTTATTTTAATAATACTTATATTCCTATTTCTATTTTAGGACAAATAGGTTTACAGTATGATTTTAACATTCCATTAAGGCTTTCATTGGATTGGAGACCCGGATTTCAGTTTGGTGGATACAGTGGTTCTTATACAAACAATGGTTTTGTTGGCGATGGTTTCAGTTTAGGAGTACGTTATATTTTTGGAAAATAGTTTCAAAAAAAGATTTCAAAATTGAAAGAGGAATTTCCAATCGGGAATTCCTCTTTTTAGTTTGAATCTGTCTTCTATAAACTTTCCAACGCTTTTTCAATGGCTCGCTTGATTCCGTCGGGATTTTTACCACCTGCGGAAGCAAAGAATGGTTGTCCGCCACCGCCACCCTGAATTTCTTTGGCTGCTTCACGGGCAATATTTACGGCGTTTAATCCGCCTGCTACAAGGTCGTCGCTGAGTAAAATGGTGAGTGAAGGTTTGCCTTCGAATACACATCCGGCCACGAAGAATAACTTTTCTGTTAGGATATTACGAATCTGGAAAGCAAGCGTCTTCACGGCATCAGTAGGTAATTCTGCATCTACCCGAATCACTTTGATACCATTGATTTCATTAGCTTCTTCAATCAGAATATCGCGCAGAGTCATGATTTTTTCGTGCATGAAACTTTCCACCCGTTTCTTTAAATCTGCATTTTCTTCTATTGATTTTTGAATAGCGGACATTAAATCAGGCGTGTTGTTGAAAAATTCCCGCGCATCGGCAATGAAATCCTGTTGTTCGTCGAGCAGTTTTTCTACACCTTTAGCCGTGATAGCTTCCAAGCGTCGGATTCCGGCAGCAATCGAAGTTTCGGCCACAATGCGCACCATACTTATTTCGCCGGTTGCCTGAACATGTGTTCCACCACAAAGTTCGGTAGAAGTTCCGAATTGAACGACACGAACCGTTTCGCCGTATTTTTCGCCAAACAACGCCATGGCGCCCATGGCTTGTGCTTCGGCAATCGGTGTATCTCTATTTTCCTTTAATGGATAGTTTTCGCGAATTTTGCGGTTGGCAATTTGTTCCACTTCGCGAATTTCTTCTTTCGTCATTTTTTGATAATGAGAAAAGTCGAAACGAAGTGCATCGGGGCTAACGTACGAACCTTTTTGCTCCACATGCGTTCCCAGCACTTCACGCAAAGCTTCGTGCAACAAGTGTGTAGCCGAGTGGTTACATTCGGTTGCTTTGCGTTTTTCAACGTCAATTTGAGCCGTAAAAGTATCTGTAATATCTTGTGGTAGTTGTTTAGTTATATGAACTGCCAGGTTATTTTCTTTTTTTGTATCAATGATTTCAAACGTTCCGTGTTCCGAAGTCAATGTTCCACAATCGCCCACCTGTCCACCCATTTCGGCGTAGAACGGCGTGTTGGAAAGCACAAGTTGATAGAATTCCTGATTTTTTTGTTTTACTTTTCGATAACGCAGAATCTCGGTATCGAACGAATTAAAATCATAACCAACGAAATGACTGTCACCTTCGCGAACAGTTACCCAGTCGCCGGTTTCAGTTGCGGCAGCATTGCGGGCACGTTCTTTTTGTTTTTTCATTTCGGAGTTGAATTCTTCAATATTCACGGACATTCCGTTCTCGCGAAGAATAAGTTCCGTCAAATCAAGCGGAAATCCAAAAGTGTCGTAAAGCGTAAATGCAATTTTTCCACTCAACACAGTTCCCCTCTCCCCCGGGAGAGGGGTTAGGGGTGAGGTGATATTTTTATCCAGCAAACGGATTCCTGTTTCCAATGTGCGTAAAAACGATTCTTCCTCTTCCTTAATCACTTTTTCAATCAAAGATTTTTGCGAAACCAGTTCTGGATAAGCTTTCCCCATATTTTCGCTCAACACGTCAATCAGTTTATACATAAATGCATGACGTTGGCCAAGGAATGTATAACCATAACGAACGGCACGACGCAAAATACGACGAATCACGTAACCGGCTTTGGCATTTGATGGCAATTGACCATCGGTAATCGAAAATGCAATGGTACGGATATGGTCGGCAATAACGCGCATGGCAATATCCACCTTTTCGTCCTTGCCATATTCAGCAGCACACACACGACCAATTTCGGCAATGATTGGTGTAAAAACATCAGTATCATAATTGGATTGAACGCCCTGAATTGCCATACAAAGTCGTTCGAAGCCCATACCGGTGTCAATCACCTTGGCAGGAAGTCCTTCGAGCGAACCGTCAGCTTTGCGGTTGTATTGCATGAAAACGTTGTTCCAGATTTCAATTACTTGTGGGTGACTTCCGTTAACGAGCGTTAGACCATCAATTTTGGCACGTTCGTCATTGTTGCGAATATCGATATGGATTTCGGAGCAAGGGCCGCAAGGTCCGGTATCGCCCATTTCCCAGAAATTGTCTTTTTTGTTTCCGTTGATAATACGGCTGGCAGGTAGAAATTGTTCCCAGATTTTAGCCGCTTCGTCATCACGTTCCAAACCCTCAGGTGCATATCCTTCGAAAACGGTTACATACAAGCGTTCCGTATCTAGTTTCAAGACATCAACGAGGTATTCCCAAGCCCATTCGATGGCTTCTTTTTTGAAATAATCGCCAAACGACCAATTGCCCAACATTTCGAACATGGTGTGATGGTAGGTATCGTGTCCAACTTCCTCAAGGTCGTTGTGTTTTCCGCTAACACGGAGGCATTTTTGTGAATCGGCAACACGGGAATATTTAATCGGGTCGTTACCCAGAATGATGTTTTTAAATTGATTCATTCCGGCGTTGGTGAACATCAACGTAGGATCATCTTTGATAACCATGGGTGCCGACGGAACAATTTTGTGCCCTTTCGAAGCGAAGAAGTCGAGAAAAGATTGACGAATTTCCTGTGAAGTCATTTTTATATGTGTTTTGCTAAGACCCCAAACCCCTAAAGGGGCAAAAAAGAGTCCCCTTTAGGGGATTTAGGGGTACTAGGTTAATAATATCAAATAAAGACTGCAAAAGTAGCTCAAATTTATTATTTTTGCAGCAGTTGTAGGTATAAAATTTGTGATGAATGATTGATTTTCTTTCAGAAATGATTGATTGACTACAATTTCCTGCTTTTTTTGACCTGATTGTTTGAGTTTAACAGTCGGGTGTAAATTCATTTTTATGGCCAAGAAAAAATTTCATTTCAACCCGGAAACGCTAAGTTACGAGCAGATTGAGCACACCATTACTCATTTTCTGAAACAATTGCTGATTCATGCTTTATCCGGTGTATCGTTGGGTGCAGTTTTTTTCTTTATATTTGTTACCACCATTCAATCTCCCGAAGAAAAACAACTTTCGGAAGAAAAGCGTAACATGCAGGCTCAATACAAGGTGCTAGACCGTCAGTTTGATGAAGTTCAAACTGTTTTATCCGATTTGCAGCAGCGCGATGATAATTTATACCGGGTAGTTTTTCTGGCAGATCCTATTCCTCTTTCAGTACGTCGTGGAACTTCAGCTAACACAGAGTATTATCAACAATTGCTGGATATGACAAATTCTGAAATTGTGGTTTCAACTACAAAAAAATTGAACGAATTAAAAAAGGAATTATATATTCAGTCGAAATCCTATGACGATATAGTTATCATGGCCAAAAATAAAGAGTCCATGTTACAATGTTTACCTGCCATTCAGCCGGTTTTGAATAAAAATCTTACCCGAATGGCTTCCGGTTATGGTTGGCGGATTGATCCGGTTTATCATACCCGTCGCTTTCACGAAGGAATGGACTTTACAGCGCCTATAGGAGCTAGTATCTATGCCACTGCTAATGGGACTGTTCAGAGTGCCGGATGGCAGCAAGGTTATGGAAATTGTGTTCAGATTAATCATGGTTACGGATATTTAACTTTATATGGACACATGAGCGTTGTGAAAGTACGGATTGGTCAACCTGTAAAGCGCGGAGACGTAATCGGATTGGTAGGAAGTACAGGTAAATCAACCGGACCTCATTTGCATTACGAAGTTCATTACAGAGGTGCAATCATGAATCCGCAAAACTATTATTATCTCGATTTGTCGCCGGCTGAATATGACCGCATGGTTCAAATGAGCAATAACTCGGGTGAAATGTTTGATTAATGACGACCAGAAACCCCTAGCCCCTGAAGGGGAACTTAATTAGTACATTCTATTTGAAGTTATGGAAACGGAAAAGGAAAGAAATAAAATATTTGACAAGAGTAACTCAGTTCCCATTCAGGGGCTAGGGGTTTCTGGTCCAATCGGAATTTTCGATTCGGGTTATGGTGGTTTGACCATTCTGGAAAAAATCAGAACAGAATTGCCGGAATACGATTATATTTATTTGGGTGATAATGCGCGTACTCCATATGGAACCCGATCGTTTGATGTGGTTTATAAATACACGTTGGAATGCGTCACTCAATTATTTGAAATGGGTTGCCAATTGGTGGTGTTGGCGTGTAATACAGCTTCGGCAAAGGCATTGCGCACCATTCAACAAAATGATTTGCCCAAAATTGATCCGAACCGCCGCGTTTTGGGTGTTATTCGCCCTACGGTTGAAGCTGTTGGAGCAATGACCAAAACCAAACATATTGGTTTACTGGCAACGCCAGGAACGGTTCAATCCAATTCGTATCCACTCGAAATTGCGAAACTGCATGAAGATATCATTGTAACTTCGGAAGCATGTCCGCTTTGGGTTCCGCTCATTGAAAATAACGAACATTTATCGGCTGGAGCTGATTACTTTATCGAAAAAAATGTGGGGCAACTGCTCGAAAATGATCCGTTGATTGATACCATCATGCTTGGTTGCACGCATTATCCATTAATAGAAGAAAAAATAAAAGCTCTTATTCCGACTGGAATTTCAATCGTTTCTCAGGGCGAAATTGTGGCTAAAAGTCTTACCGATTATCTCGGACGTCATAAGGAAATGGCTGCAAAATGCTCCCGTGGTGGTTCTATTCGTTATCTTACTACCGAATCGGTTGAGAAATTTGCTTCTTCAGCATCAATTTTTCTCAATGAAGAAATACAGGCCGAACATATTGATTTGGGATAAAGACTTTAGAAAATGAAAAAAGCATTCTTACTTTCTGCAATACTTTTGGTTTGGATTATTGCCAATGCGCAATATAACAAAGGCATTATTCTGGAACCCATTCTGAAGACCGATACGACTTCCATTGGTCAAAAAATAGTTTATCCTCAGTTTATCAATGATGAAGTATCGATTGTGAAAGTCACCATTCCTCCCGGAAAATCCACCGGTTGGCATAAACATAATTTTCCCGTTTTTGCGTATGTTTTGCAGGGAACGCTTACTGTAGAAATAGAGAACCGAAAACCCTTTCAATTTGCTACGAATTCATCCTTTTCTGAAGTAATAAACATCTTGCATAATGGATTAAATTATGGGAAAGAAGATGTCATTTTAATCGCATTCTTTATGGGCGAAAAAGGGAAACCGCTTTCGGAACATTGAGAAGTCGGATAAGAATATAAAAAATCAGTCGCTTTGCAAACCTGCAAAGCGACTGATTTTTTTAGAGAATTTTTCTCACGCCGGTTGCCAAAAACAAACTTTAGGCGATACAATAGCACCTTCGGTTTTCAGTTGTTTCATGGCTTTGTCCACTTCTTTGCGGTCAAGTCCGGTAAGATCAACTAGTTTTCCAGCGTTAACAGGAGAGCCAGCTTGTTTCATGGCATCCAATACGATTTCTTTGTTTTCCATAATGATTTGATTAAGCCCCAAACCCCTAAAGGGACTTAAAGACTGTGATTTATATATGTTTACTATCAATACTATTTTATAAAGAGAACTGTCGGAATACCACTCTTAACTCCTCTTCAGGAGCTGGGGCTCACCTTATTCGATATTTTTTCTCACCTTTTTCAAAAAAGTCTGCATCTTTTCCGAGTCTTTATCGTCAATAATTTCCAGCAATGTTTTCAGTTCTGCACGGATTTTTTCCACCTGATTGTGGGTATGAGGATTAAAGAGAATTTCGGTCAGCAAATAATCATCTTCGCTCAACAAACCTTTGGCAATATCCATGTGGCGCTTGAAAGTTGTTCCGGGAGCTTCCTGTGGAATCATGACCGAGGCAAAAACCAATGTGGAAGCAAACGGAATGGACAATGAATAAGCTATCGTTTCATCATGTTCATCAAAACTGTATTCGAAGATTCGGAGTTTCAGCGAACCATACATGTCTTTGAAAAATGCCTTGCCCATGTGGTCGGATTCTGAAATGATAATTGCACTTTGTGTACTCAGGTTGTCGAGTGTGGCAAAAGTTGGACCGAACATCGGATGCGTGGAAACATAACGCATTCCGGTGCTTTCGTAAAATTCCTGAATGCCGGTTTTTACCGAAGCAATATCCGAAATGATACAATTTTTAGGAAGATAAGGCAACACCGCCTGAAAAGCATCAATGGTAAACTTCAGTGTTACACAATTAATCACTAAATCCGGTTCAAAGGCACGAACTTCCTCGTATTCGGTCATCCGCAGCGTGTTAAACACGAAACGCAACCGTTTCGGATTGGTATCGAACAAGGCAACTTCGTGCTGAATGCACATCACGTCGGTCAGAAATGTGCCCATTTTTCCGGCACCCAAAACTAATATCTTCATTTTTCATTTAAAATTTGAACTGCAAAGGTAGAAAAAATGTGCCAATAATCGTTTTATTGTGAGTTGGAAAAAGCTGCCCGTTTACTGAGCAGTTTTTAGATTTCAGCCAGGATTATTTTGCTTTTTTCCCTCCAGCGGAACAAAAAGCAATGTTATTATGCCGGGAATACCCAATACAACGGTAATTAAGAAAAAGTATTGATAGCCCATGCCCGGGAACATTCTTGCAATAGTCATTTGAAGATCACCGCTAAAGAATCCCGGAATCATCATGCCCAATGCCGAAATACCCGTTGCAATAGCAAAATGTGTGGTTTTGTACTGCCCTTTAGAAATTTGCATCATGTAAATCATAAGCGCAGTATATCCAAAACCATAGCTGAATTGTTCAATCGCCACCAAAGGAACAGTGGCACTAATTGATTCCGGTCGAATAAAAGCCAGAATACTGTACACAATGGTGGGGATATTGATGATTAAAGCCATGTACCATATCAATTTTTTCAAACCATATTTTGCAACAACCAAGCCACCTGAAATACCTCCAACAATAATCGCAGTTACACCAAAAGCATAAATAACGCCCACATCTTCTGTCGAAAAACCCATCCCGCCAATATCCCGTGCATCTTTAAAAAACGGAACAGCTAATTTTATAAGAAAAGCCTCACCCATTCGGAATGTAAGTATAAAAACGATTACCGCTAGAATTCCGGGTTGTTTGAAGAATGATATAAATGCCTCTTTTGCCGAAGTCTTCTCAACTTTAGTGTCTGCAACGGGCGCCGAATTTAGACTGTCCAATGCAGGTTTAGGTAAAATAAACTTATGGTATAAAAAAACCAGGGCAAACAAAATTGCAGCAAAGTTGTAGGCAAAAGTCCATGCTTTGTCTGGTGAATATGAATGTTGGATAAGATAACCGGCAAACCATACGATAAAACTATTGCAGAAAAAGTTAGAAACACGGTAGAACGTGCTTCTAATGCCGGCAAAAGAACTTTGATGTTCTTCGGTTAACGAAATCATGTAAAAACCATCTGCCGCAACGTCGTGGGTTGCCGACGTAAATGCAATTAGCCCCAATATAACCATACAAGCCAAAAAGAAATTGGGCAGTTGGAGTGCAAAACCAAAAGCAAGAAATAATGCGACTATTACAAGCTGAGTGCTCAACACCCAATTACGTTTGGTCGAATTGGTATCAACAAAAGGACTCCAAAGCATTTTAAGAATCCATGGTAAATAAAGTAAACTGGTATAGCGTGCAATATCGGCATTATTTACACCCATGTCTTTAAATACCACAACGGGCACCATGTTTACTAAAAAATAAGGTATTCCTTGTGCAAAATAAAGCGTTGGAACCCATGCCCAAGGGGAGCGTTTTTTGTTTGTGTCGTTTTTCATGTAATGTGTTTATTCTTTTTTTATATTTATTCACCGCAATTTATGCGGTGATTATGCCTGTTATTCTCCGCAAATTTCCTTTTTTTACTCCCCCTTAGGGTTAGGGGTATATTTTCTTCAATTCCGCACCCCGGAAATAATGCATCAAAATCTCGTTGTAAAGATATCCTTTTTCACCCATTACGGCAGCACCAATCTGGCAAAGTCCAACGCCGTGACCCCAACCGGCACCGGTGAGGGTGAATCGGTGCGGAATGCCGTCAATAATTTCCGATTTATCAATCACAAATGCAGAACTATACAGGTGCGAATTTGATAACCATTTGCGGATTTCCAGTTCTTTGCCTACGATAACTGTTTGTTTGGTTCCTATAATTTTCAATTCAATCAGTCGAGCCGATTCGCCACGAAGTACTGGGATTAGGTCTACAATTTTCCCGAAATCGAAACCCGAGCGACGATGTAATAATTCTGCTATTTCGCTCTGCGAATATTCCACTTTCCAGCGGTAGAAATCGGTTGTTTCCTGATCGTAATTATTCAGCACCTGCGCCAATACCTTTTTGTCGTTCGTATTGCAAAATGCTTCCGGCGATTGTCTTATCCAATTTTCGGCATTTGCTTCCACTGTCAAATCCAATTCAAAACCTGCCGGTTCGGTTGGATTGTCAATCACCTTGGTGAGGTACGGATAATGCTCCGGTGCCCAGCAATTTTCGAATGTTTCCGAAGCTCCTCCACACGATTTCGAATAACGCGCGTCACAAATTTCACCTTCATACCATAACACTTTGCCACGGGTTGCATCGATGACTTTTTCCACTGCAGCGGTGGAGGCACGGGTAATTCCCTGATATCGCTGGCAATGATCATCGGCACAAACATCGAAATGCGTGTGGGCATCGCGTTCGTAATATTTTATGTGTTTTGAATAATCGGGTAGAGACGCTGCATGCAACGTCTCTACAACGTTCATTATTTTTACAGGATTTAATATTGGATTCAACAACCAACTCCGCGAAATCACGGCATGCGCCTTCAATAATTCGTCGGAGGCAGTGGCACTCATTTCGCTGGAAATTACGCTGGTAAGATAATCTTCAACTCCAATGCGATTGATAGCGGTGATATTCCCGTTTTCTACAATAATTTTCAACGCCCCTTTGAAGCGCTGGTTTTCTTTGCGTTCCCAATGAAAATTGATACCAATTACCACGTCAATCAAATCGAATGAAGCATCGTTGCTCGCCGGTTCAAAGATTATTTCTTCCAGAATTTCATCGTCGAAAACTATCGTTTGTCCGCTGCAAATTGCTTTGTGCGTGCCGGAATAGGTTTTGCCGTTGGTGGCGGAAAAAGTTCCGTTCAGCACGAATTCAATTTTGTTGGAAGTAAGGATACCAACGTGTATGATGGGTTCTGTGTTTTTCATGTTATTTTAATGAAACTTGTTCAAAAATGCTTCCGATGTCACTTTTCGTTATCCTGTTAAAATGACTCTCCACCGGCGTAATGAATATGCCGCTCATTTCCACTGTAGCCGGACTAACCATCAATTGCTGTTCGGCTTCGGCGGTAAATTGCCACGGACGGAACAGTTTGCGTGGAAAAATGAATGTGAACCATTTACCGGCTTCAAAGGTGCAGACAATATTCATCATTGGCTCCACCTCACCCCCCACCCCTCTCCCCGGGGAGAGGGGAGAATGATGAATGTATAGCTTTTCAAATGCATCGCGGGCACTTTCCATGTCAATAGATTCAATACAATAAACCGTTCGTAAATAATTGTTGAGTCGGGAGAGTTGAAAGGTTGCCGATTCTACCAGCACGTCTGCGTGAGTGGCTTTCAGCCGTTTATAGTCATTCACCAACGGCAAAAAATCCTTTGTTCCTGCCTGAAAGTGCATGTGGTCGGGTGCGGATGCGCCGCATTTCGGACCGTTATAAAAAATAATATAATCGTCCAGCGCTTCGGCCAGCTCAAGCATATCTGTAAAATACGGTTTAATTTGCTGGTCGGTATGTTCTTTGCGCGGAATGGTGAAATGCTCCGGAAAAATAGGAAATGGGTTCACCAAAATAGTATAATAGCCGGCATCAATGCCTTTTTGTTCGGCAGGCAAATTTGCGGTACACAAAAAACATTTCCGTTCGGCAATGGATTTGGCATCCGTTTTGGCTCCTGACGATATAATCCGCGCGGGATTAAACTGCACTTTCACTTCGAAATCGCCAAATGAAAACGCTTTGGCTCGCACGGTTTTGAGTCCGGCATAATTATTACGGGCAAGTTCCCAGTTGGAAACCTGCTCGCTGAAAAGGGATTTTATTTCGGTGTTGAGGGTGCGCATTTATATTTAGAAGAATGAATAGCTCAGGCTTATCGAATAATTCCCATTCAAATACTTGTTCCTTTGACTATTGTCAATTAAATTATTTACAGAATAGTAATTTGATAATT
This sequence comes from Bacteroidales bacterium, assembly GCA_038329115.1. Classification (GTDB taxonomy): domain Bacteria; phylum Bacteroidota; class Bacteroidia; order Bacteroidales; family Paludibacteraceae; genus Paludibacter. Next base: position 1,939 of record JBBQMQ010000012.1, on the reverse strand, counting down.
TTAATGCAGCAGAAAGTCTGAGCTGAGGTGATAAATAGTAATATGTACCAAATTCCAAATTTGTTTCACTAATCAACGAAATTTTAGCACTAATCTGTGAATAGGAATTGTAAATATAGGAATCGTAAAACCTACTTGAAAATTGTTGACTTATTTGAGCATATAAATTTGTTCTGGTGTTTGGGTAAAATCCAAGTTTGTAATTTGCAGTTAGCGAAGCACTTTGATTTGTGTTTTTATAAGAGATTGAATCGCCCGTAAGTATATACACTTCATTAGCAGTGCTATTGTATAAAGTGCCATTTAGTGAAACGGAAGCTGATTCTTGCCATTTTTGGTTAACGGGTTTCTCATATTGATATGTGAGCGAAAGAACATATCTAGTGTTTAAATATTCATAACTTGATTCGGAATTTGAGATATTATTTATTGTCTGGTTATTCTTACTATAAGATGTGTTAGGTGAAACGTATGGACTAAATTTTAACTCAATGGTCTGACCGGATTGACGTAAGAAAGCATCTCCATACAGCCAAATATCATACAGACTTGTGAAATAACGGGCATCCGATTTTGCAATCAAATTATTTGAAACAAAGAATGAATCAATATGCGATACCTCGTCCATCAAGTGTAAGCGTGCATCAAGAAATCGTTTGTTCTTTGTGCGTGACATTTCCTGAGCTAAATTAAAAATCTCATCACGAGTCAGATCTCTATTCAAAATATTATTTTTTGTAAATGCATCAATTAAATATACTGCTTGTTGGGCTTCTGTTACGTTTTCAATTCTACCCAACCCTGCGCCAACAAATAAATCTATACTTGCACCAAGATTATACCCTTTTCCAATGTCCGATTGACCAAGTGTGTCGGAATTGGTTAAGAAACTGGAATTATATGCATAATTGAAATTACCCCCAAATGAAAGAAATTGCTTACTGGAATTAAATAAATGGTAATCAATTCCAATCCCACCATAAGTATTAAAGTTACTAGAACTAGAAGTCAAACCAGTAGTGAATACATCGCTTGTTTTTGTATTTCCAGCTAAATTTAAATATGCATTAATGTTTCTAACTAATTTTCGGGTAATTATATAATTGTTGAAAGATGAATTTATATTTCCAACAATACCACTATTGTTTGTATCATCAACCCCATTATTGATTGATCCGTTACTTGATCCGGACAAGCCTAACTGATTTCGCACAATGTCAGGCATATAATAGGTGCTTAAATCGAAGCCTTTGTAGTCCTGAGCCAATAAGCTGCTTGAAAATGTTCCAAGAAAACACAAGATAAAACCGGTAATAAATGTTTTTTTCATATCACTTAATTTTAAAGTTATGTTTTTCTTATTAACAAAAATCGCTCCATTAAAATTAAGAATTCTGCTTAAAGCTTAATTGTTATTCTTTCTTGGCTAAAGTGGTGATTAATTTTTTATTGTTAACGATATTTCATTGATTTATTGTATAGACTTTACCATGTTTTTTCTTGCCTTTAGTTCAATAGTGCGGATTTTATCTTTATAGAAATTATAACCGTTCATTTTCACCACATCAAGCACCGCATCCGAGTTATCATCCCAACGGCGGCAGAGGTAAAGCGATTCGTAAATTCGTCCAATCTGATACTCGCGACTAATGCGCAAACCGAGTGCATAATCTTCACCATAGCTTGTATTTGGCACTTTTATTTCGCGAAGAACGGGTGTGTAGAAAGCACGAGGAGCTCCCAGTCCGTTAATGCGCAATGCATTATTCCGACCATTTTCGGGTGTCCATTCCTTGTGGTCTATTAATCCGGGAGCAATGGTTTCCAGTTTAAAATTGGTCATTGTGTACGAACCGATGACCATGGCACAATTTTGTTCGTAGAAAGCATTGACAATAGTTTGAAGTGTATTTTCGTTGCTGTAAATGTCGTCACTATC
>JBBQMQ010000011.1:0-22888 GCA_038329115.1 Bacteroidales bacterium | reverse complement strand
CACTGGTTTTTCTTTGTTCATCTCGACAATGAACGATTAATAACTGCTATTTGAAGCAAATCCATAGCGTCGTCGTGTCTTTGAGCCTTTGCGTACAGAATATCAATATTTGTGTATAAAGAGTAGATTTGGGGGTTTGGGAGTCAAAATGAAGACGGGAGTGAAATTAATTAATGAATATATCAATAATAAATCTCTGTTACTTAAGCATGATAAATATTTTCTTGAGACAATAACTTTTGCCAGTTACTTCGGATTGCTGTCAGACATCAAAAAAAACCATCAAATGATAATTCATTTGATGGTTTTTTTCTTTTAATTGTAAATCGTAAATGATTCAATCGTATATCAATTAAAGGCTTTCTCCAAAATCTTCTTTGAATTTTGCCATCAGTATTTGTGGCCAGTCGCTGGTTGGTTCCAGTCCGCCCATGAAGAAACGTAGTACCGGTGGTTCATATACGAATTTCAAGCCGCCAATCAGTTCGCGGTTCAGATATAACCAGTTCAAACGATCTTCAACATATTTAATTTGCGATAAGGTGAATACACGGCGTGGCACAGCCAAACGAAGCAATTCCATATCGGCATAGGTTTCGTTTCCATATTCGTCGCGTTGGTTGGAAATAGAACCACGTTCCATGCCTCGAACTCCCGAAATCAAAAACAAGGCGGCTGCTAACGCTCCGGCAGGATATTCAGTCTGCGGAATATGTGCACAAATTTGCATGGCATCGAGGTGAGCACCAAGTACGCCGGCAGGTTTGATTACCGGAATTCCTTTTTTATCCAACGCCTCCACCAGATATTTAATAAAACCCGGGCTTTGGCAAATCATGGTTTCGTCCTGCGTTTCGTAAAGTCCAACAGCCATTGCTTCAATTTCACGAATAGAGATACCACCGTAGGTTGTAAATCCTTCGTAGAGTGGCACTAATGCTTCCAGTTCTTTGTAAATTTCCTGGCGATCAGTACACATACCACCACCACGAGACGAACTGATTTTGCGAGCCGAGAAGTAAACCAGGTCGGCTAAAGCAGTCATGGTTTTCATAATAATAGTCATAGATGAGCCTTTAAACTCTTCTTCTCGTTGCAAAACCAGATAAGCATTTTCGCCCAATAAACTGGCATCCAAAACGACACGAATACCATGTTTGTCGGCAACAGCACGCACATCGCGTAAGTTTTGAACCGAGAAAGGTTGTCCGCCAATCAAATTGGTTGAAGCTTCCATACGGATAAACGGAATATTAGCCGCACCATGATGAATTATCGTTTCTTCCAGTTTTTCAATATTCATGTTTCCTTTGAAAGGATGGTCTGAGTTGATGACGTACGCTTCAGGATAAAGCAATTCTACAATTTTACCACCATTTAATGTAATATGAGCCATGGCTGTTGTAAAATGGTAGTTCATTGGAACCAGACTTCCATTTTTTACATAGGCGATAGAAATAATACTTTCGGCAGCACGACCCTGATGAACAGGCAATAAATATTTTTTGCCAAGCACATCCTGTACGGCTTTTTCCAGACGATAGTAACTTTGCGAACCGGCATAGGCATCATCGGCCTGCATCATAGCAGCAAGCTGGTTGTCGCTCATAGCATTGGTGCCGGAATCTGTAAGCATATCCAGAAAAACGTCTTTGGTGCTTAGGCGGAACGTATTGAATCCTCCTTCGTTAAGAGCTTCAAGTCTACGCTCGATAGGAACTAAGTTTAATTTTTGTACGATGCGTACTTTGTGAAGTTCCAACGGAATGTTTTCACCACTGAAAAATTTGATTTCTTGCATAATGTTAGAAAAATGATTTTAATATATAAATTTGTGTTAATTAAATTTCATAAAATGAGCGTGCGGTGATTGTCGGGCGCTGAAAGAGAAAAAGGCGTTTTACTTACAGATTAAAGTTATTGAAGGGCAAAGATAATGATTATTTCATAAAAACGAACGAAAAAGATAAAAATGACAGAAATTACAGGTCGTTTTGTGTCAATTGGTAAGAATGAAGTTGTAAAAGCACAAAAACTGGTCATAGCCATATACTTTCAAGAAGTAAAACGGCATCTTCAATTTGCGTTCAATGTTTTTTTGTCATGTACTGAACAGTTTCCCAATTAATACTTCATTAAAAAAGCGTTGTGAAATTTCACTTTCCTACTTCAAAACTCTGGAAATTTTGCAATAAAGTCAATTTTTCCACAGATAAATATCAAATATTACACATAACAAAAGAAACAAACCCATACTTTTGTGTTTGAAAAATCATTTACAAACAAATTATTTAATACATGAAAAAACAATGAAACAGACAAGACAACTAAAAGACCAACTTTTAAAGCGTTTAGTGTTTTCATTTCTGGTGATTCTTTTCTCATTCGGGACTGTATATGCACAGGAAAAAACAGTATCCGGTATAGTAAAAGATGCCACCGGAGAAGTAATTATCGGAGCATCCGTAATCGCTAAAGGAACTACTATTGGTATCGTTACAGGTATAAATGGTGATTTCAAATTAAATATACCTGCCAGTACCAAATTGCTCGTTATTTCGTATGTGGGAATGGAGAAACAAGAGGTTGCCATTACTTCAGGTATAATGAATGTGGTATTAAAAAGTAATGTTCAGGATTTGGACGAAGTAGTGGTTATTGGTTATGGAACTCAAAAGAAACGTGATTTGACAGGTTCAGTTTCTTCAGTTAGTGAAAAGCAATTGAGAGATATTCCAGTTTCAACAGCTGCAGAAGCATTGACAGGAAAACTTACCGGAGTGCAGGTGACTACAACAGAAGGTTCGCCCGATGCTGAAATTAAAATCCGTGTTCGTGGTGGTGGTTCCATTACTCAAAGTAATACACCACTCTATATTGTGGATGGTTTTGCAAAAGACGATATCAAAGACATTTCACCTTCTGAAATTCAATCTGTAGATGTAATGAAAGATGCATCTTCAACCGCTATTTATGGTTCACGTGGTGCCAACGGTGTAATTTTTATTACTACAAAATCAGCCACTCAGGGTAAGTTATCGGTTTCGTATAACGGTTTTGTTGGGATGAAAAATGTCACTAAAATATTGGGTGTAAATAGTCCGTTCCAGTTTGCTCAGAAACAATACGAAAGATCAGTTTTGGGTAATAAGGTAAGCTCGGAATATGAAAATTATTTTGGTAGTTACGACGATATAAACTTGTATAATTACATGACTCCTACCAGCTGGCAAAAAGAAACTTTTGGCAGAACAGGAGTTACACAAAATCACTCTGTAGCATTAAATGGTGGTGATAAAAAATTTAGCTATAATGCAGCTTTCAGTCATATTTATGATAAAGCAATCATGTATATGTCTGACTATGTAAGAGATAATGTTAGCGTAAAATTAAAATATAGTCCAATAAAATGGTTGAAATTCGACTTTACAACTCGATATGCGGGCACAATGATAAATGGTTCGGGAGCAAATGACCAAACCGGTATGGAAAAATCCACTTCGGATTCACGCGTAAAAAGTGCTGTTGTTTACAGTCCAATACCGTTAAAGAACCTGATATCGCAAGACGATGATGCCGACGCAACTGCTAGTTTGTATTCACCTCTAAAATCAACCGAGGACAACAATCGCCGACAACAAAATTCTGATTTCAGTATCAACGGAGGCGTAACTGTTAATTTCATGAAGAATTTATCATTTAACACTACTTTGGGTTATACTGATGCCAGACGAAACGATAAAAAATTCTTTGGGTTAACTTCTTATTTCGTACGTGAGGGTGGTGCTTTGAAGGGTACAGATAATCTTGCAGCACCAGTTACTTTTATTACTGACTATAATAGAACAACCTGGCAAAACACAAATGTACTGAATTTCAAAAAAGAAAATATAATTAAAGGACATAATCTGAACGCTGTTGTAGGACAGGAAACACTTATCAGATCGTACAATTATTTTACACACGATTTGGAACAATTTCCACGTGATTATATGTCGGCAGACGTTTGGGCAAACACTTCGGTAGGAACTGCTCGTCCGACTATTCCGTTTTTTGAACCGGATTACAGACTATTCTCCTATTTTGGCAGATTAAATTATGATTACGAAGGCAAATATCTACTTTCAGCCACCTTGCGTGCCGATGGTTCCAGTAAATTTTCAAATGGTCATGAATGGGGATTTTTCCCGTCTGTCTCTGTAGGATGGCGCATTTCCGACGAAACTTTTATGCTTGGAACAGAAGATTGGCTTTCGAACCTGAAACTTCGTGGTGGATATGGACAATCAGGAAATGATAATATCGATAATTCTGCTTTTATACGTGCTTACAAATCTTCACAAACAGCAAGTTATCTCGACCCAACTTTATTTGATAAAATGGCTTTTGCCGGATTGACATTGGCTAACCCTGATTTGAAATGGGAAACTACCGTTACAAAAAATATCGGACTTGATTTTGGTTTTTTTAAAGGCAGGATAAACGGATCGATAGAAATATACGACAACACTACCTTAGATGCATTAATGAAAGTTAGTTTAACCGGAGTTGGATACACCGACCAATGGCAAAATGCTGCTTCAACTTCTAACCAAGGAATAGAGTTAACCTTGAATGCGGAATTGGTTCATACCAAAGATTTTAATTTAAGTTTCTCGTTTAATATAAGTAAAAATGCCAACAAGGTGCTGGCATTGAAAAATGGTGTTCAATCAACATTTAACGAAGCATGGACAAGTTATACCGAAGCATCTAATAGTTATATTGTTACTGTTGGTCAGCCTGTTGGGTTGATTTACGGATTTGTAAACGATGGTTGGTATGGAACTAATGACTTTAAATGGAATGGAACAACCTGGATTGCAAATCCTGTAAAATATACAAACTACGATGCAACCACCAAAGTTTATTCCGATGCCAATGGAAATAAATTGGTTGATAACAGCGGTATCGCCGGACTTAGTTGGGGCCCCGGAGCAATGAAACTGAGGGATCTTAACAATGATGGAAAAATTGATGCCAACGATAAAACTGTTATTGGGAATACAAACCCTGAACATTTCGGGGCGTTTTCATTTACAGCTACTTACAAGGGTTTTGATGCCACAGCAAACTTTAACTGGGTATTTGGAAATCAAATTTATAATGCCACTAAAATTGAATTATCAGCCGAATATTACAAATATCGTAATATGTTAGCTACGAATGAAGTGCCATATTCACAGATAAAATGGTCGACAGGAAACCGTCTGACAAATGTAGATTCGCTTGGTGTATACAATGTCGGGGCAACCACTTGGGCAACTCCTTCGGGTCGTTATGCTACAACTTCGTCGGCAATTGAAGATGGTTCATTCCTTCGTTTCAATAACCTGACGATTGGTTACACATTGCCAAAGAAATTAACGACAAGATTCTTTGTTCAAAAATTAAGAATATATGCAGCTGGTTATAATCTTTATACCTGGACAAAATACTCCGGTTACGATCCCGAAGTTGATACACGTCGTTCAACACCAGCAACGCCGGGAGTAGATTATTCTGCTTATCCAAAGAGTCGTTCATACAATATTGGAGTTAACATTACATTTTAAATATTATGAAAATGAAAAAATATAGTATATTAAAACTATTCATTTGTGCAGTTGTAATCACACTTTCTACATCGTGTACGCAATGGCTTGATGTGCCAACAAATTCTTACTTGAGTGATGGATCAGTTTTTTCAGTACCCGATTCAGCCAATCAAGGTATTGCAGCCATTTATAACATTATTGGCGAAAACAACTCTTATCGTAACCGTCTGTGGTTGCAGATGAGTACAAATACTGACATTGAATATCGTCCGGGATGGGCTTCGGGTGCACCTATTTCAGTAACTAAAGTAGATGATTATTTTGCGCTTTACAACTCCAATAAATCATTGGGCGAGGGGTATAATAACTCTGATGCTGCAAATCCATGGAGTCGGCTTTATCAGGGCGTTGAACGCTGCAATTTAGCTGTTGCAGGAATTCGAAAATTCGGAAATCCTGCCGAAGGCAATGATATGGGACATTTGCTTGGAGAAGCTTTGACCTTAAGAGCCTATTTTTATTACGACTTGGTAAAATGGTGGGGCGATGTTCCAGCACGTTTTGAACCAGTGAATGAGTTCAATATTTATTTGGCAAAATCAGATCGTGATACCATTTACAATCATATCATAAAAGATCTTCAAGAAGCAACGAAATTACTTTATGCTCCCGGGGCGAGCTCGTATACGGTATCAACAAAACGGATTTCGAAAGATGCTGCCAGGGGTTTATTAGCCCGAATTTGTTTATCGGCTGCAGGGAATTCAATGCGACCTAAAGGAACGGACGATGCTGAAATAAAAATTACGGTTTCGGACGACCGAAGGAGAGAATTATATACAATTGCCAGAGCGGCTTGTAAAGATGTTATTTCTGATGGACATTATAAGTTAAGTTCTAATTTTAAAAGCATTTTCTATCGTCAGTGCCAGGATAGTATTGATCATGGTTACGAAACTATGTGGCAATTACCTTATTTTATGGGTACTCGTGGTCGTATGGTTTATAACCTGGGACTTCCACGCGATGCGGATGGAAAGAATAATTTATCATCTGTTGGTGGTCAGTTCCGTATTATACCTTCGTTTTTCTACGATTACGCTGCTAATGATACCCGACGGGATGTTACGGTAGTGCCTTATAAAATTGCGAAAAGTACTGTGGATAGCAAAATGGAACAAAGTGTGTCTTCGGGTGTAATTGGGTTCAATATTGCAAAATGGCGTGCCGAGTGGGTGAAAAAACCAATAACCGGAACAGATGATGGCGTTTCTCCAATTGTTATTCGTTATGCTGATGTGTTATTGATGTTTGCCGAAGCTGATTTGTTCTTAAACGGTTCAGAAGGACAACAATACTTTGATTTAGTTCGTCAACGTGCTTTTGGTACAAATTACTCACAAATACCATTAACCCTTGAAAACATCAAAATGGAAAGAGCCTTTGAATTTTGTGGTGAAAATATCCGCAAATATGATCTTGAACGTTGGGGTGAATTGAAATCGGCTATAGATATTGCAAAAACTAACTTGATTGCATTGCGTGATGCCAGTGGTAAATATGCAACAGTTCCAACTACAATTTATTACAAATGGACTGTAGACAATACAATAACTGAAGGCGAAAGAATACTTACTATTTACGGGCTTAACCGGGGAGAAACCGATGAAAAAACGGTTACTGACCCATCGGGCGGTTGGACTAAAAAGTTGTGGACTCAAGCCGTTAGTGGCTCGGAAATGGTATTAAGCGATGGATATATTAGCAATCTATACCATGGTAATCCGGATAAACGTCAACTACTTCCAATTATGAGTCAGATTATGCTTTCGAGCAATGGTATGCTTACAAACGATTACGGATACGGGAACTAATAATTGATTTAATCACATAATACGATAATAACAATGAAAAAGATACAGAATAAATCGAAAATAGCCCTTATAATTTCCATTTGTATAATTGGATTTTTTACGGCATGTACTACCGACCCTGATTTAAAATTGCCTTATTTATTCCGACCAATAAACTTCAATGTGGAAATGAATAAAACGGTGGCAACTATAACCTGGTCACCTGTTGATAGTGCACAGTCCTATCGGATACAGATTAGTCAGGATAGTACATTTAGAACTGTGGTGCTTGATTCAACCACAACTGTTTTGTCGATTACCAAAGAATTGGCTGGTGAAACAGATTATTATGCACGCGTAAAAGCGAATGCCGCCGATACAACTAAAAGTTCACAATTCAACAAAAAGTTGAGATTCAGAACACCTGCCGAAAATATATTTGCAGGCTATGGAACATCCAATAATACGGGTAAATTGTACAGTGCTTATATGACGGATATCAAAACGCTGACTGTTAAATGGTTGCCTGGGGCAAATGTAACCCATTTAATTCTGGTTTCGACAGATGGACTTACCCGGGATTCTGTAACCATTTCACCATCTGAAGCTATTGCTGGAGTTAAAATTGTTGACAACTTGGCTAACTCCAATTGGTATATAAAGATATACAATAATAAGGCAATGCGGGGTAAAATCTTCGGATTAGTAGAAGGCGATATTATTGTGAATTCAGGCGATAACCTTCTGACAGCATTGACCACCGCAAATGCCGGTCAGGTAATATTGTTAGCTGGAAATTCTACATTTTCAATGGGTAGTGCAGCTTTTGCCTTTAGTAAAAACATAAAAATCAGAAGTGCATCTCCTACAAATCGTTCGATAATTTGTATGACAGCAGGAACGCCAACAAATACGACTAATATGTTAGGGATAACGGCCGGATCAGTTATTGATAGTTTGGTTTTTGAAAATTTGGACATAACCGGCTACTGCGATAACAATCCAAGTTCAACAAAAATTGGATATTTGTTCAATAATAAACTTGGTTGTACGGTTACAGATATTAAATTTTTAAATTGTAAAATTCGTAATGTAGGAAATACGCCATTCCGTTTGTCTGGAGGTACTCCAGCAGCGCCAACACGCTTTACGAATTTAATTTTCAATGGTTGTTTGATGAATGATTTAGGTTTTGGAAGTGGATATGGGATTGTGAATATCAGCAAATCTTCAGATTATATAGATAATATCACTTTTTCAAACTCTACTATTTACAATTTTAGTTATCCTGTTATAGCTATTGCACAAACTGCTGTAACCACTATGAATTCGGTTAAAATTACCAATTGTACATTCAACCAAACTACTCAGAATACAGCTGCTACCAGAGTGATATTCTCTTTTGATTTTATAAATATTACGAATGGAGTAAGCATTTCAAAATGTATATTTGGTAGTTCAACTTTAACAACAACTGGATTAAAAATGACTAATATTTCGCCTGCGCCACCGACTTTGATTTCAGGAAGTTATTTTACTTCCGATTATACCGATGAAGCATTAGTTGCAGGTTTAGCTTATTCAATTAAAGGAAATATGACCTCGTATTCAGGTGCATCAACCAGTTTATGGAATGCACCAACAACAGGTGATTTTACGCTTAAAGATACAGGATTTGTAGGAAAAGGTGTTGCCGGAGATTTACGTTGGTATTAATTGTTGCTGATTATATATTAGTCTGTTTGAGGTGATTTAGTAGTGAATGATTGTGTTTATTAATTTTAAAAGTAGTATAAATGTGCAGATTTAAAAAAATACGAAGCGCCATTTGTGTAGTAGGAATTTTGCTGTTTTCCGGGCATGCCGGAGCAGCAAATAAGTATGATTATCTATACAAACAATTACCATTCGAAATGAAAAAAGTCGATATGCCAGTGTTTAAAAACACGGTAGTATCGGTAGTTGATTTTGGAGGCATTGGTGATGGAAAAGCCTTGAATACAGAAGCATTTAAAAAAGCAGTGGATGCACTTTCGGCAAAAGGTGGTGGTAAATTAGTTGTTCCTGCCGGAGTTTGGTTTACAGGCCCAATCATATTAAAATCAGGCATTAATCTAAATCTTGAAAAAGGAGCTTTATTGCTTTTTTCATCCGATTTCAATTTGTATCCACTGGTAAATACTGTTTTTGAAGGATTAGAAACACGACGGTGTCAGTCTCCAATTTCGGTCAGAAATGCGGTGAATATTGCCATAACCGGCGAAGGAACTATCGATGGTTCTGGTGAAGCCTGGCGACCATTGAAAAAAGCAAAAGTCACTGAAAACTACTGGAAAAAAGTAATAAAATCAGGAGGAGTTCTTAAAGATGCCACTTATTGGTTTCCTACAAAAAGCTCATTGAAAGGAGAATCGATAAGTGACATGAATGTGCCGCGTGGAAATATGACAGATGCCCAATGGCTGGAAATAAAAGATTTTCTACGTCCCGTAATGATTAGTTTCATTGAGTGTAAAAACGTTTTATTACAGGGAGTGTTATTTGAGAACTCACCTAGCTGGAATATTCATCCCCTGATGTGCACAAATCTGATTATCGATAATATTTCCGTTCGGAATCCTGCTTATGCGCAAAACGGCGATGGGATTGATGTTGAATCCTGCAAAAATGTGTTGATTGTAAACAGTAGTTTCGATGTTGGCGACGATGCAATTTGTATTAAATCTGGTAAAGACGCGGAAGGCAGACTTCGTGCCCGTCCTACAGAGAATGTGATTGTGGATAATTGTAAAGTATTTCAGGGACATGGTGGTTTTGTGGTAGGAAGCGAAATGTCGGGCGGTGTCCGGAATATTTCGGTTCGTAATTGTCAGTTTCTCGGAACAGATGTCGGCTTGCGCTTTAAGAGCAATCGGGGGCGTGGCGGATTGGTCGAAAATATTTATGTGAGCGATATTTACATGTTCAATATTGTTACCGATTCATTCCTTTTCGATTTGTATTATGGCGGAAAATCTGCTTCAGAATCATTAGACGATGGCGATACCACACCTTCAGAAAATTCAATTCCTCAGGTAACTGCAGAGACACCATCCTTTCGCAATATTTTTGTAAAAAACATTGTTTCAAGAAATGCCCGCAGAGCCATGTTTTTCAATGGATTACCTGAAATGAATATTTCAAATATTAATGTTGAGAATGCATATATTTCTTCTGAATTTGGAGCTGTGCTATGCGAATCGGATGGTATTAAATTTAAAAATATTCATATTAATTGCAATTCGGGACCTGCATTGACGCTTCAAAATGTAAAGAATTTTGATTTAAAAGACTTTTATTATCCTCAAACGCTCACTCAGGTTGTGAAAATAGAAGGCAAATCGAGCAACATTCAATTGCCCGATTCTATTCAGAAACAAAAGATTATCGGGATAAAATAAGTACTGTAAGTTATATAAAGCGTAAAAGCAGACAAGTAAATTTTCACAAGTCTGCTTTTTTGTTTTCAGTAATTTTTAAAAATTCAATAACTAAATCCGAGTTTTGTCAATCCGGCTTGAACCTGAGTGTTTTGCATAAATAAATTCCAGAGCAATCCGGTTCGGTAGTTTTCAATCATTACCACAATCGGTCCCTGATCGATGGCTAAATATGAACCGGCAAACCATCGTTTATTGAGGTTGAATGCATCTTTAAATCCATATTCGCCCCACATCTTATCACCCAACGTATAATAAAAGAAATGTAATGCCTGCATACTTTCAATCGGAGTATATGGAAACGACGAAAGTGCAGCGGTTGGAGCAATCACACCAACATCGTTGTTGGGCGAGGAAGCTGTGTAGCCGTCCGGAATATCGCTGGCAGTCAGTCCCCAGCAATTGGAGCCGTAACCGTAGTTTTTATGTGGATTGGCTACGCAATAGTTGTAATTTATTTTAGCATGAGCTGTGTTTTGAACCCAGTAATTGGCATAAGCATCGGACAAATGAGTGGGATTAAGTCCTAAAAATGAGTAATGTGTGAAGAAAAGCGGTCCGCCTTTGTCTTCGCCAAGTGGTAGTGTTATGTTGTAAAACGTATGACCGTTTTTCATATTTCCATTACGGGCAAAACCATTGTCGTATACCGGTTTAGTAATCGGATAAGTTGGTGAGGATGCTGCCAGCACGTAAATAATCAAACCTTCGTTCCAGCCGGTAACAGGCATATTTATGTCCCAATTATAAGTTGGCGACCAATGCCAAAAAAGTTTTTGCTGACCATTTTGTTGAAACCAGCTCCATTCTACGTTTTCCCACAAGGTTTCAATGTTGGCACACATCGCTTTTTCGGCAATATTTCCGTTTTTAAAATACGACTGAACGGTGAGTAATCCCTGTATAAAAAAGGCCGTTTCCACCAGATCCGCTCCATTGTCTTTTGTACTAAATGGTTGTACTTTGCCGGTAGAACCATTCATCCAGTGCGGAAATGCACCATGAAATTTGTTCGTGGTTGATAAACTTAAAAAGTTGACAATCTTATTCATTCGTTCCAGGCCTTGAGCTCGGGTTATAAATCCCCGTTCGATTGCCACCGGAATGGTCATAATTCCAAATCCGGAACCTCCGAGAGTAACGGTTTCACCGGAGCCAAGACGTTCGCGGGCAAGCCCCGAAACCGGATGTGAATAATCCCAAAAGTATTTAAAGGTTTGCTTCTGAACCAATGTGAGCAGGCTGTCGTCTGAAATAATAGGAAATTTTGGAGCTGGATCCAATTTTGTAACAAAAGAGAACTGATAGGGATCGATAATTTTCACCCCCAGATTTTCACCATCAATAATCGATAGTGTATAAGTGGCGTAATAATTTAGTTTATTTTGGATCTTAAAAGTCAATCTTTTTGAAGCAGTATCAGATAATATTGTGTATGAAGAATCAACGCCATTGTTGATACCAATTTTGGAAGAATTTAATTTACTTTTATCGATGGGAGATGAAAAATTTAATTGAATTACGACTGAATCTATCGGCACATTATTCACACTGCCGGCATTATAAACCTGATTTCCATTAATGCTTGCCGATTCGATATAAACATTGGTAATGGGAATTATTACCGGCTCTTGCTTACACGAAAGCATGAACATTAGTATAAAAATAATAGAGACAAATCGTATTTTCATGGTTATTTAATTGATTATCCGCATAATATGCAGCCTTGATTTTTTAGCTTAAATAGGTAGTCATCTCAATTTCCGTTTTTGAATAAGAATTAGCACACTGAACACACTGAAAGAACAGAATATTACTATTGGTAAATAGCTATGTGAGCGAAATCAATGAATCAATAAACATTTATTATCCTTGTAATCGATAATCATATTAATTTAAAATAAATGCAGGGAGAATAGATAAACTCATTCTCCCTGCAAAATTAGGAAAATAAACTTATTGGTTTATTACAGAAACTTCAGCATCGAACAAAGCTTTAACTTCAGCATCTGTCAAAGCCTTGTTGTAAATGCGCAATTCATCTATCATGCCCGGATAATATACCATCCATGTGTCAGTAGCTGTTCCAGCAGCAAGTTTCCACCATGCTCCAATGTCAAATTTGGTCATATCGGTTCCAAATGTCAATGCACCTAATTTTGGTTGCACTCCACCTACTTCACCGTCAGCCCATTTCACCTGAGTTTTAACTAATACCCCGTTAGCATAATACGCCATGGTAGATGTGGTTTTATTGTAAGAACCCACAATATGCACCCATTTGTCGCTCAAAAATGCTTTGTTATGTAAATAAAATTCCTGACCTTTCCAAGTGGTTGCTGAATTATACAAATAAGATTTCAAAGCCAGTGAATCGGCATTAGATCCACTTTCAATAATGAAATCTAAATTTCCCATATTGGGATCCCCACCATTTAATGAGAATGCTGCAGCAGCACCATTCATAGGTTTCGGACATTTAATCCATGCAGCATAGGTGTATTCAGTAAGATTTTTAAATAAATTAGCTGTAGCAACATTAAATTCCAAGTAGCCTGCAGTTGTAGCACCTTTATAGGCATTTCCCCTGCGACCAACGGCAAACGAGCCTGCACCTGATAATTTACCATAAGTTACTCCGGTTCCTGTTTCAATAGCAGCTGTTGCTGATTCCAGTGGAAAATAAGCCACCAAACTAGAGGCTGCGATTGTTGAAGGATTTGTTTTTCCTGCATAAGGATCAGGTTCTGCTGTTTTACATGAACTAAATGACATGCCCATGAATAGGGCAACACCAGCGTATACGCTGAATAAATTTATTTTTTTCATAAAATTTTGTTGTTTAAATTAAGAATTAAATTGTTTGTTGTTTTAAATTAGATTGTTAGTTTTCTGTTTTTTTCTGTTTTGTATTAATAGTCTGGATTTTGTGTTAAATTATTATTGAGCAGCATTTGAGCCGTGGGAATTGGGAAAACATTATTTTTCGGAGCTTTAAACCCTTTGCTTGTCAGGACAGTAGCTGCTTGCCCTGTACGAACCAAATCAAAGAACCGGTCTTCTTCCATAGCAAATTCAGCACGTCGTTCATCCCAAATATTCTGTAACGTTACTGTAGATAGAGGTGTTAATTTTACTCTTTCCCGTACTTTGTTTATAGCCGAAATAGCTGTAAAACCACTTGTGTTTCCTGCGGTTGCACCTTTTAATTTTGATTCTGCAAACATTAGCAAGACATCTGCGTAACGTATAATGTGCACGTTTTGGTCGAAGCCATAGCCGTTAAAACTCCATTTATTGGAAGCAGAAGGCGTATATACTTTCCCGTTATAAACCGGATTGGTACAAGCCATTTTTATGCTATCACCTTCGGGAGTTTTAGTACCACGATACAAGAAAGTGGTCAGTGCCCGAACCGAATCATGACGTGCCGTAAAGAAACTTATCAGGTTTGTACTTGGCGTGCAAAAACCCCAGCCCTGCATATTTCCAGGAGAATTACCACGGGGCCCCTGCACATAGGCATATTCAAGGAAAGTTTGATCTCCGCTTGATTTTCCCAGCGTAGAACTTTGAATTTCGAACAAAGATTCAACGCTGTTTTTTCCATCCAGTGAAAATTCCTTCCTGAAATTAGAAACCAAATCAAAACGACCTGAATTCATGATACGATCAGTAAGAGAAGCTACCGAATCCCATTCATTTCGATATAAATAGACTTTGGCCAGAATTGCCATGGCTGTATATTTAGATATTCTTCCAGCCCAATTAGATGAATACGATTCAGGCAAAATAGCAATTGCCTCATGCAAATCCTTTTCAACAAATCGATAAATTGAATCGGTAGATTCTTGTTTCTTGGCTGCTAATTCATCTGAAGTTAATGATTTATCAATAATTGGAACGCGTCCAAAAAGACGAGCCAGATTGAAATAGGCATAAGCACGAATTGTTTTAGCTTCGGCTGCACATTGTTGAGTATTTAATTTGTCACCGGCATTTAAAAGTGCAGCTTCAAACAAAGGCATTTGATAAAGTGCATTATTGGCTCCACTTACCACATTGAAGTATCCGCCCCATAATTCATTTAATAACGTGTTACTGGGGTCAAAGGTAAATTTGTCCAGTTGTTCCATGGTTGGATTATCTTCGGGTGAACTGCCTTTATCTGCATTATCGGAAGTAATCTCGAATGCACCGATATAAGCAAATGAGTGTACACTACCCGACCTCATTGTTGCATAAGCAGCACTAATAGGAAGAAATATATTTTCAGGTTTTGTATAATCCATTCCGGTAGCAGGTACTGTGGCTTCAGGACGAATATCGAGAAAACCGTTACAACCTGCCAATGCTAAAAAGCTTAAAAGAAGCCCTCCAACCCCCAAAAGGGGAGTAAAAGATCGATTTTGAATATTTACTACGGTTTTAAACTTTTCTACTATGTTTTTCATAATACTACTTTTTTTGTGTTCAAAAGATTTTTTTTATATAAATTTCCCACTTTAAGCCCCTTAGGGGTTGGGGATTCTTATAAATTTAATTTTAAACCAATTGTATAAACTGCCTGCATAGGATAAACATTCGTATCAATTCCATTGCTGATAGGTGAACCGCTAACTTCGGGTGAAAAACCGTTATAACTGAAATAAGTGAATGGCCGTTGAGCAGAAAGATAAACTCTCATGTTTTTAATTCCTAAAACCTTGTCAAACGTATATCCAACCTGTATATTTTGAATTCGAAAATATGATCCATCTTCTACAAAGAAACTGTTGGCTTGTTGTACAAATGAAGTATTATAGGCGGCTGCCGAAGGATATGTTGCGGAATGGTTGGTTGATGTCCATGCTTTCTGATAAAAATTCAAATCGTAATTTGCATCTGCAAAAACATCCCGATTCATGCGCTTAGCATTCAGTATTTTGTTCCCAAATTGTCCCTGAATCATTACGCTCACATCCAACTTTTTATAATTCAATCCAAAGTCAACCCCGGATGTAAGCCAGGGAATTGCACTCCCCAAATACACTTTGTCTTTATCATCAATCAGATTATCCCCGTTTTGGTCTTTATATTTAAAATAACCGACATCCTTTATGGTCTGACTCACGGGATCACGCAGAGCTTCCGACTCACTTACATAAACACCTGCAATATCATAGCCAAAAAATGATCCGATTGGATAGCCAACTTTTGTTTGAGTAGCATAATTTCCACGAATCAAAGCACCCGGAATCGGTGTGCTACGTCCATTTAATGCCAATACCTTATTACTAATGGTTGTTGCATTGAAGCCAATATGATAGGAGAAATCCTTATCGATTTTTTCATCCCAATTCAAATTCAATTCAATTCCCTGATTTTGTACTTGTCCGTTGTTAGTCAATAAATCAGGTACACCTCCCCCGGGTGCAATTGGGGCATTAAATATGACATTGTTTGTTATCCTGTTGAAATAATCCAGCGATCCATTTAGCTTTTGATTTACAATACTGAAATCAAATCCTAAATCAAATTCATTTACAACTTCCCATTTCAAAAAACTTTGTATAACCGTTTGAGCTCCAACTCCGGTTACCAATGTATTTCCAAAAACAGCAGAACTGGCAGCACCTGTTGTTCCTAATGTTACAGCCGAATTTGCAGGAACATTATCATTCCCAAGCATTCCGTAACTGACGCGGGCTTTTAAATACTGGAAAAATGTCTGATTCTTCATAAAATCCTCACCTGTCATTATCCAGCCAAGTCCAAGTGAAGGGAAATAACCCCATTTATCCTGGTATTTTGAACTTCCATCAGCACGGAATGTAAATGTTGCCAGATATTTGTCGGCATAATTATACGTTCCACGAGTAAAGAATGATAGTCCATTGTAGGTATAACCACCATCGGTGGAATAACGATTATCAAACGAACCGGTTGTCAGATAAATAGATTGAGCATCAAAACCCGGAACATTGATAGCAGTTCCGGTCAACCATGATTGTTTTTCTATACGGGTAGATTGCCCCAACAAAACGGTGAAACTGCTTCTCCCAACTTTGTCGCTGTATGTAAGCAAATTGTCAACGATTTGCTTTGTAGTCAGGTTAAAAGTCTTTGACAAGTTGGAGTTTGTAACACCCTGTGAACCACCAACATTAAACTGAGGAGTATAATCCTGATTCTTGAAAAATGCATAATTCAGATTATAAGATGATTTGAATTTTAATTTTGGACTCAGCGTAAATTCTGCAAAAGCAGAGAAAATTAAATTCATTCCTTCTTCTTTGTTATTATTATAATATGCCGAAGCTAGCGGATTTCCATACTGATTGCCGAAACCGTATTGTTGAGGTGACCCAAAATGAACAGGATATGCAGCCGTATTTGCATCATCATACGGACTGTAAACTGGCGGATTGATAAATGCCTGAAAAAAAGCATTGTTGTCGGGACTGTTTTTGGTGTAATTAGATACAACACTATTAAAGCCCATATTCAGCCAACTGGTTACTTTCTGATCGAAACGTCCTCTGAAATTATACCGTTCAAAATCATTCCTGGCATTCATAATTCCTTCCTGATAGAAATAATTTCCGCCGAATGAATAATTCGTTTTTTCGGTTGCTCCCGAAATATCGATGGAGTGACTGTGTGTTAGAGCTGTACGAACTAATTGACTATACCAATCGGTAGACGTAGGATAATTGGAAGCTACTTTGGGAATATACCCTGTAATGCTTGCATTCGCATCGTTCAACATTTGTACGTATTGATCTTTGCCGGCCAGTTTCATGATATTTACGGGAATCTGATAACCAACATAACCGTCGTAACTTACATTGACCTGATCCATTTTGCCTTTTTTGGTGGTAACCAACACCACTCCATTGGCAGCGCGAACACCATAAATGGCTGCAGCAGAAGCATCTTTCAGCACGGTTAAGTCTTCAATATCACCACTACTCAAAAAATCTATATTCTCAACAAAAACACCATCAACCACATACAATGGATTTCCATAATCGCCAATGGAACCCAATCCACGGATTTTTACATCAGGACCTTTCCCCGGCTCACCGCTATTGACAACCTGCACACCGGCCATTTTTCCCTGAAGTGCCGACATTGGGTTGGCTGTGATTTGTTTATTCAGGTCACTTCCTTTTACCGACGAAATAGGTGCAGTCATGTCCTTTACTTTTTGAGTACCATAACCAACAACGATTACTTCATCCAAATTCTGAGTGTTCGAAACCAGTTCAATCCGAAGTTGATCTTCATTATTAATTACCAATTCCTGACCAATATAACCCAAATATGAAATAACTAAGGTTGATCCTGCTGGCAGGGCAAGTGCAAATTTTCCATCAAGATTAGTAGTGGTTCCATTGCTGGTTCCTTTTTGCATAACAGTTGCACCAATCAAAGTTTCACCGGTCTTTTTATCAACAATAACTCCGCCCACGTTCAGAGTTTGAGCAAAAATTGTAGTTGCTAAAAACTGTGCGAACAATAGAAGATATAAGATTCTTTTTCTCATTGTAAATTGATTTAAAGTGGTTATCTTAATTTTAAAATTTGTGACTTAAAACTTATCCTTGATAAATGCAAAAATAAGTGCTGTGAAAGGGTTAAATGTTACATAACTTTTGAAAGTGTTTATATAATTCACAGATTTATAGATTTTTACAGCAAATGATATTATACCAAATGAACTTTTATTTCACTCCAAAGTCATTTTTGGTATAATGCCGATGCATATGGTACATTCCGTGAAACGGAAGAAATAAACAGTACAATTAGACGAAGTCGACATTGGACTGAATTATTTCTGCAATCGGTATTAATTATTAATTTGTGGTCTACTTGTTTTTAAATCCTAATTTCGTTAATCCGTTATGAATTTCAGGATTGCTCATAAATAACTTCCAGAGTAATCCGCTGCGATAATTTTCGATCATAACAGCTATCGGTCCCTGATCAATAGCCAGATAACTGTGAACCACTTGTTGTCCATCCACTAAATCAGCATTAAATGCATCGTAAAATCCATATTTTCCTAACAAAATGTTTCCTTTATCATAATAAAAATGTTTCAATGCAGCTATCGACTCTTTTGGAGTATAAACAACCGAGGACAAAGCCGCTGTTGGAGAAATTGTTCCGTTATCATCATCTGTATTTAAATCGTGAGAAGAATATCCTTTTATCGGGTCATCGGACGAAGTGAAACCCCAGCAATTTGCTCCATATCCAGTATGTTTTTTGGGATTTACTTTTGCATACTCAACTTGAATTAATGCATGTGCTTTGTTCCGTTCAAAATAGTTTGTGAGTTTATCCGACAAACCGGTTGGATTTAATCCTAAAAATGAATAATGTGTAAAGAAAAGAGGACCACCGTACTCCATTCCTAAATCAAGTTTAATCCCAAAGTAACTTTTCCCGTTAATATAATAAGTTGAGTGTTTATAACAATTCTCATACACAGATAGTTCGATTGGAAAAGTAGGTGAAGAAGCTGCCAATATATAAGTTATCATGGTTTCATCAAAACCTGTAATGCGGTGGTTCATTTTAAATCCGTAATTTTTCGACCAATGCCAGTAAAGTGCATCGCTGCTACCTTGCGTGTACCAACTCCATTCAATTGTTTCCCAAAGTTTAGTGATACGATTTACCAACAATTTTTCATTCTCATTTCCATTCCGGAAATATTCACGGGCTGTGAGTAATCCCTGAGTCATGAATGCAGTTTCCACTAAATCACCACCATCATCATACTTACTAAAACTGAATACCTTCCCGGTTGCCGCATCGTACCAATGTGCCCAGGCGCCGTGAAAACGTTCAGTTTTTTCGAGAAAACCAACAATTTTTTCAATAACCTTAAAAGCGTCATTTCGTGAAAAGTAATTTCGTTCAGCTCCGGCAATTAAAGCCATAATACCAAATCCACTTCCACCGATGGTAATTATATCACCATTTGTGTCGTTGCTTCGTTCGCGGGCTAAGCCAGTTTGCGATTGTGCAAAATCATAAAAGTAACGCGTAGTATAGCGTTGTGTCATATCCAGTAAATCATCATCACTAGCCGGACGAACTTTCACCAAAATTTCAAATTTAGAAGCATCTTTACTATTTACCGATAAACCTTTAGGCATAATCCTGTAAACAAAAGTTTGATCTTTTTGAACCGGCTTACCAAAGAAATCCAAATACTGATTTGAATTAGATTCACCGGTTTTTAAAAAACCTTTTCCATTGTTTTCCGACCGGTAAATTTCATATATAAACCCCACGCGGTTCTCCCAGGTCAGTTCGGCATGAGCTGAATAGCCGGTACCAGTTAGTTTGTTTGGCATCACGTAATTCGGGTTTTGAGCTATGCAGTTGCTTAAAAAAAAGAGCCCACTAACCAACAAAAGAAGCCCCCTAAATCCCCCGAAGGGGGACTTTTGAGATAAGTTTCTATGAATATATTGCGTTAAATCTTTCATTTTATTGGTATTTTTTTTAATAGAATAAGTCTTAAAGTCCCCCTTCGGGGGATTTAGGGGGCTGTCAATTTAAATCCCGTTTCTTTCACATCTCTCGAATTTCCACCAATAAATAGCTTGTAATCGCCTGGTTCGGTTCCGTAAGTCATATCCAACCGGTGAAAAGCCAACATATCGGGTGTTATGTTAAATGTTACCACTTTACTTTCACCTGTTTTCAAAGCTATCTTTTCAAATCCTTTCAGTTCTTTTACCGGACGGGTAACACTTCCAACTAAATCGCGGACATAACATTGAACTACTTCTTCTCCATCAACATTTCCGGTGTTGGTCACATTTACTGAAGCTTTTAGTTCACCTTTACCGGTGAGTTCTGTTGTAGAAAGTTTGATGTCGGAATAAGCAAAAGTGGTGTAACTCAGCCCAAATCCAAATGGAAATAACGGATCATTCGCACAATCAATATATCTCGATTTATAGGTTGGATTTGCCAAATAAATAGGACGTCCGGTGTTTTTTTCGTAATAAAAGATAGGCACTTGTCCCAGATTACGTGGGAAAGTCATGGTGAGTTTTCCGGAAGGATTATATTCTCCATAAAGTACCTGCGTGATGGCTTTTCCGCCCATGGTGCCTGGATACCAAACTTCTAATATGGAGCTGGCTAATGTCGTTTCTTTTGATAAATCCAATGGACGACCGTTCATCAAAACCATCACGATTGGTTTATTCGATTGTTTGAGTTTTTCGAGCAATTCAGTCTGAACGCCGGGAATATTAATGTTGGTACGACTTGTGGCTTCACCACTCCAGTCACAACTTTCGCCAATGACCATTACAATTTTATCGACACGTTGGGCGGCAGCTATGGCAGCAGGGAAACCACTCCGGTCTTCACCCGAAGTTTTACAACCTTCGGCATAAACAACATTTGATTCGCCATTAAAGGCTTTTAATTCATCTAAAACAGATTTCATAAAATTCCAATCGCCGGCTGCTTTCCATGAACCGAGCAAGTCACGGGTTGATGCTGCCAATTGTCCAATCACAGCTATTTTCTCTCCTTTTTTCAAAGGCAACGTATTGTTATCATTTTTCAATAAAACCATTGATTTTTTAGCGACATCCAGAGTTGCTTCTAAATGTGCCGGAGAATAAACCTCCCGTTTTTCGCGTGCTTCGTTGCAATACCGGTATGGATCATCGAATAAACCCAGCATAAATTTCACTTTCAGAATCCTGCGAACGGCATCGTCAATTAATTTTTCTGAAATCAATCCATCTTTCACCTGTTTTTTTAGGTATTTTGAATAAACTTCACCCTGCATATCCATATCCACGCCAGCTTTTATAGCCAATAATCCTGCATCGGGTTCATTGGCAACAATTCCATGGTTCACCATTTCGTTTATGGAAGTATAATCGGTTACCACAAATCCTTTGAAACCAAGTTGATTTCGTAATAAATCGGTAAGCAGATATTTGTTTCCGCTGGCAGGAACACCATCCAGTTCATTAAACGACGACATTACACTCATGGCTCCGGCGTCAACGGCAGCTTTGTAAGGTGGGAGATAAGTGTCGAGAAATACTCGTTGCGACATGTCAACTGTGTTATAATCGCGGCCGGCAAGTGGTGCGCCATACGCGGCAAAGTGTTTTACACATGCTAGAATAGTGAGTGTATCGGCCAAATCATTCCCCTGAAAACCACGAACGCGCGCTGCGGCAATTTTAGAACCCAGAAACGGATCTTCGCCTGCTCCTTCCGAAACTCGTCCCCAACGTGGTTCAACCGAAATATCACACATGGGTGCAAAAGTCCAGTTAATGCCCGAAGCTGCTGATTCGGCAGCCGATACACGTGCAGATTTTTCCATGGCAGCTAAATCCCACGAACAGGATTCTCCGAGCGAAATAGGAAAAATGGTTTTGTGTCCGTGAATAACGTCGTAGCCGAATAACAACGGAATTTTCATTCTGGATTCTTCTACGGCTATTTTCTGAAGTTTGCGTGTATAGGCTGCGGTATGTGCATTGAATATATTTCCGCAATTTCCTTTTCGGATATCCTCTATATATCCTTTTTTGAGAGAAGGACCGGTAACGTCCCAATCGCTGGTATATAAAACCATTTGACCTATTTTTTCATCAATGTTCATTAATTTCATTACCGAATCTACCCGTTGATCTATCCGGTTTTTTTTTTCTAATTTGCCTATATGCGAACATGCAGTGAGAAGTGAAATGGAAATGATTGCTACAACTAAATTTTTCATAACGATGTTTTTATATCTTTTAATAGTTAACGCTACAAAGTAACCCTAAGTTTAATTTTTAAATAAATTTTTTGGTATAGGCGCTTAGAGCGCACTAATTTTATATTATTTGCCTCCTGCTTTAGCTGGAGGTTAATAGGATTAAATGTTTAAGGCTTTAGCCAAATTATATTTGATTGATAAGAACTTACAGCTATAAATATTTTTGGC